>CAZIMU010000041.1:0-12136 GCA_964540355.1 uncultured Fibrobacteraceae bacterium
AATATCTCACAGATGCCAAAGCAAGAGTTGAATCGCTTTTGAGCCGCCAATCCGCTGAAGGATGGTTTTACACCGTTAAAAAAAACGGGGCAAATAACCGCCCATTTTACCACGCCGCAGACGAAGGATTGCCAGTAGTCGCTCTTGCGCGCTATGTGGAAGTGTGCAAACCAGACAACAAAAAAGATATACAAAACGCCATAAAGAAAAATTTGCAGTGGTATGCAAAAATCACTTATGAAAAATCTAATCCATTTGAATATGCTAAAATGTATGGAACCGCAACGGGGGGTTCCAACCCAGGTTCAGTAAATCTCGCACTTAGCGGCACGGCAACAGCTTCTCGCTCGGAAGGGAGCTATACACCAAACTTGGCAATTGACGGCAGTTCCACAACTCGTTGGTCTAGTTATCAGAATGGAGAAAACAACGATAATCAATGGATAGCCATAGATTTGGGCAATACTTATAAAGTGAACAAAGTAGTTCTCAATTGGGAAGCCGCGTATGGAAAATCTTATAGAATTGAAGTTTCCACCAACGGATCCAATTGGACTACAGCTACAAGCATCACCAATAACACAAGTGCTGGCATTAAAGAACACCCCTTTACGTCCAGAGATGCGCGATATGTTAGAATGTATGGCTTGGAACGCGGGAACGAATATGGCGGTTATTCTCTTTATGAATTTGAGATTTACGGCGAGTCATCGGAACAGCAACCATCCACTCCGCACAACGCAAGATTCTTTATACCTCAAACAAATGAAACAGGTTATTGGTGGCAAGGGGAAAATGCTCGTATAGCTTCGCTGTCTGCGGCATTTACAATCGGTGCGCCTCTAGCAGACCCAAGCGGCAAATATTGGGCAGATACTTTGTTTGGCATGGCTTCTGCACAGTTGGATTGGATACTTGGAAAAAATCCATTTGCAGTCACTATGATGCACGGTTTTGGAAAAACAAATTATCCTAATTATCCTGCCACAAGAGGGCTTGCTAACATTAAAGGCGGAATTTGCAATGGAATAACCGGTAAAAACGGAAACGAAAATGACTTGCAATGGAAACCCTATGGAGATGGTGAATGGCAAAATTGGCGTTGGATAGAGCAATGGCTCCCCCACAATGCTTGGTATTTAATTGCAATATCATCTCTTTCTCACAGAATAGATAATCCCATTATTCCAGAAGAAGAGCCAGACCCGATTATTGTAAAAGCCAATGCCGGGCTCAACATTCAAATAAATCAAAAAGGCAGAGTTCTTTATATGTCTTCTCAAAAAGATGTGGTTTGGAGAATTCACAATTTGCAGGGAAAACTTCTCTTTAGCTCAAATTCAAGAGAATCCAAATGGAACGCTGGAAATTTTAAAGGAACCTTTGTTGTGAGCGCATTTAACGGCTCGCTTGCAGAGAGTAAATTATTTTCTATTTTACAATAATGCTATTTAGGATCCTATCTCTTGCGTTTTTTCTTGCAACGGCAGTTTTCGCCGTTCCCTTAAATTTAACTGGCACGGTTAAAGCACTCAGCGCAAGCGGAGACCCTATTAAAGATGCCGTGGTTCTTTTAAAAGTTGACGACAACTTAATTGCTTATGCTCGTACATTGAGCAAGCAAGACGGCACTTTCAAGCTTTTGGATGGAAAGGAAGCCCCTGGCGAAATTCCAACCCCGCCAGACCCTATAGCAAAGCAGCAAACTATTTTGCCCACTCAATTTGCAAGTTATCAGGTGATGGATTTAAAAGGAAAAGTTTGCAATTCTCTGAGCAACCTGCCACAGGGTGTTTATGTTCTCATTGGCAAAACCGAATCAGGTAAAAACTTCAACCTAGGCACTCGTTATCACAAAGGTGGCAACCTAAACCCCACACCCCATATCCAAAACCCCATACCCAAAAGTTTACAAAAAACTACAAGCACCGCAGGCGAAGTTCAACTGATTGTTCGCAAAGCTGGTTATTTGCCAAAAGAAGTTGAGTTTTCCAGTTTTAGCGAAAATGTAGGCACAGTTGTTTTGGAGCACGACCCGCTGGAAGGTAAGATTGATGCGATAATGTCATCTATGAGCTTGGACCAAAAAATTTACCAGATGACACAGGCGCAGGTAGGCACTTCTTTTGGTTCCAACGGAAATTTTTACGGCTCGGTTCTGCAAGGCGGCGATAGTTATTCCAGTTCCGTGCTAAGTTCAATGAATAATGCTATAAATTCTGCGAGTCCAAAAATTCCTGTTACTTATGGCAAAGATATGATGCACGGTGCTGCGGCAATTAGTAACGCAACCATATTCCCGCACAACATAGGGATGGGCGCAACAAGAGATTCTGCCCTTGTTCGCAGAGCTTGCGAAGTAACTGCTCAAGAATCTTGGGTGGGAAATGTGGATTTGATTTTTGGTCCTGCAATTTCCGTTCCGCAAGACGACCGCTGGGGCAGAACTTATGAAGGTTTTGGTTCAACTCCAGAACTTGCGGTTGAAATGGGCGCAGCTTGCATCAGAGGTTATCAGGGCGTAAAATATGATGCCGAATGGAGAGTTATTGCAACCGCCAAGCATTATTTAGCCGATGGCGGAACCCAAAACGGCAAAGACCGCGGAAATGTAACTGTAAGCAATGATGTTATTCGCAAAATTCATTTGCCAGGTTACGAAGCCGCTGTGGAGCAAGGCGTTTTAAGCGTTATGGCTAGCTTCAATCAAATTAACGGAGTTCATCAACACATAGATTCCGAGCGTTTAACGGGCTGGCTAAAAACAGAACTCGGCTTTGACGGTTATATAATAAGCGACTGGCTTGGCATTGGCAATTCGCTCACTCCGGGTGCAACAGATGCAAATAATTATGCACCCCCTACTGGAAGTCCCAATATTGAGCAAGCAAAAACAGCCATTAAAAATGCAATCAATGCAGGTATAGATCTCGCTATGGAACCTGGCACTGAAAAAACATTCATAGATGGGCTTAAAGCTCTGGTACAAAGCGGCACAGTGCCACAAACACGCATAGACGATGCTGTGCGCCGCATTTTAAGGGCAAAATACCGCGCTGGCAGAATGGATAATCCCGCAGGCATTAGCAGTACGGTTAAAAGTAAGTATGGGGATATCGGTTCTGCTGCCCACAGAGCCATTGCAAGGGAAGCGGTTCGCAAAAGTTTAGTGCTTTTAAAAAATGAGAATAATGCTTTGCCTATTTCAAAATCTGCCAAAGTTTTTGTAACGGGCAGCCATGCAGATGTTCCTAGTTATCAATGCGGTGGCTGGACTCTTGGCTGGCAGGGTGCTTTAAATACGGATATGTTTGGCAAACCCACTGGTCCTAAAGCTGTTCCGGGCGCAACAAGCATAAAGGCTGGTTTTAATTCCGTAGTTTCAGGTTCAGTAGCCAATTCTGCTAACGAAGCGAGTGTTATAGTTTATGTCACGGGCGAAAAGCCTTATGCCGAGTGGCAAGGCGATCTCACAAATCTAACATTCCAGGATAATGAACTCGCTTCATTGAAACAACAAAACTCCGGTAAAAAAATAATCACGGTATTCATAAGCGGTCGCGCAATGGAAACAAGCTCACTGATTAACAACAGCGATGCCTTTGTAGCCGCTTGGCTCCCTGGCAGTGAAGGTGCAGGCATTGCAGATGTGTTGTTTGGCGATTATCCTTTTACCGGCAAACTCCCCCGCAAATGGGATAATACACGTGATTATGGATTTGGACTTAGCTATTAAAGACATAGCCGAAAACCTCTACAAAGGCAATATTGGCATAGCTAACTCTAAGTATTTCAGCATCTTAGACGAGTTATCCAAATATGAGCCTTTTGTTAAAAATGCCCAAAATGTGCTGAAATTGCAAGAAAATGAAGATTGGGTGGGTTTGGCAGATTTTTTTACTGAAATTTCATAAAATGTGATTATTATCACTAAAAAATGCAAAAATATCAAATTTTCTCTTTTTTATTTTTCTATATTTATCCGCAAAGATTTTGGAGATTTTTATGGAATGGAATAGAGCATTTGACAGACGATTGGATTTTATAGCCAAATATCGCAGTTTGGACAAAAGAGTGCCTTTGGAAAAAAAGAAGGCTCTTCATTACCTAAACCAACAAAGAGGCTGCTTTCACGCCTTTCAATATACAAATAAAATTTTGGAACTTTTCATATTCCTAGACGAAGAAAACAGCATAGAAACTTCACTCTCTTATCTTTCTTCCGATTTAAAAAACTTAGGTGATGTGCTACTCCGTTCTGCAAATCCAACAAATCCGTTTTTTTTGGCAATAAGAGAAGAAGTCCCCACTTGGCACGCAGCCAATGTTGACACATCAGACTTGGAACCAGACGTAGAATCCGATGATGAAGACAATGAACAGAAGCTAGAAATCACCATAATGCGCACAGATGCCGGCAAAGATATAAGCGACCACGAAATGAGGCGTACGCTCCGCAATTTGCGCGCAAGGCTAAAAGCCTGGCAAGTGGAACTCAGCATAATAGCAGATATAAGCGCAGAATTTGATGATTTAGACGAACATGAAACCGAAGATGCGGTTTTGAAACTCTCCCTTGAAAGCGAACCGCTCAAAATAAAAAGCAAAAGAGGCGAGCTTTTTGTTGGCTTTGTTCCCATACAAGAAATTTACGACTATCATTTGGAACTCGGTCGCAGGCACAAGGCAAAGCACAATATGATGATAGTTAGCTCCAACATACGCACATATTTAGGCAGCCAAACCTACACCAACGCAAGCCTTTTAGATGCCTTCCTCGGTATGAAAAAAAACGGAACCATAGAAGAATTCCCATTTTTGCACAACGGAATGACTTTAACCGGAGACGATTTGCAATCTCAACGCCCAAAGCACGATGGCGAAAAATGGCATTTATATATAGACCACCCAAAAATAATAAACGGAGCGCAAAGCCTTTTCACTTATGAGCAATATGCAAGCAGAGAAGATGAACCTGTTAATCCGCTTGTTTTGGTAAAAGTAGTTATTCCATATCCTTCAGAAACAGAAGAACATGAATCCGGCAATTTTGTAAGGCTTGTGACTATGGCAAACAACCGCCAAAATCCGGTGTTCAGTTATCATTTGCGCGCAGCAGACGATTTGCAATTCTTTATTTGGCAAAAAATGCAGGCAGAGGGTTTTTACTATATATACAAAGAAGGCGTTAGACCCAAAACCCGCACACGCAAATTAGAAGTTCGTATGCGCCCAGAACTTTCCAAAACAATGCTCCTTTTGGATTCCAAAATAACCGAAAGCCGCGCAAGCGACCAAGTTTTTGACCAAGAGAGTTTTTATCAGCGTTGCTTTGGATCCTTTTACAGGCAAACCACCGAACACGAAAGCCCCTTTGTTCGCCTTTGCATCATATACACAAAGGCTTGGCAACTTTTGGGCAGGCTTCCTTTGAAGATAAAGGCGGTAACTCCTGGGCAAGGAACTCGCATAGAGCCGAACAAAGATAATCCCTTGACTTCAGTGTCTTGGTATGGCGGCAAATTGGAAGATAAATTTGCATTCCGCTCTGCAATTCGCGAAGTGACAATAGCACTTACTCTCAGATATTGGCTGCACTACGGAAGACCTTTCAGAGATTTTCAAACTCTGCAAGACAACGAAAATGAATTCAACAGTTCAATAATAAGATTTGTGAAAAAAATCTTAGATGGAGCTCTTTCCAAAGTGATCGTGACCGAATACAAAGACAATCCCAAATACTTTGATGTACTCCGAGTTATAGACAACGAAACTGGAGAAACCGTAGAAAGGCGTGTTTGGAAGGGTTTTACCAACACAGATGTTTATAACCATCTTTTGAATATTATGAGCAAAAATGAACGTACTTGGGAAAAATGCAATGGGGGCTTGGACGATATATGGGATTAGCATGGCTTTGATAATCTTCTTCATTTTTTTGCCTTTTGTTGTGGTAATAATAGGCATATTGGTTTTTAACATTTATTTGCGAAAGCAAATCACACAGCATTTGGCCCAAAAAACGGTTATAGACCAAGCCTACTTAGAAGCAGAACTTACAAGAGGAGACGATGAAGATTTGGGCAGTGCTTATGTTAAAGTGAAGGAACTGTAGATTATGGACAATATGTTAAGCAAGGCAAAAAAAGCAGAGGCATATTTGAAAAAAGCCGGAAAATTAACGGAAAAATGCTTAAAAAAATATATCCCAAACAAAAATGCGGTTCCAGCCACTTTGTATTCAGCAATGCGATATGCTCTGCTGGCGGGCGGCAAAAGGCTTAGACCCGCTCTTGCACAAGCTTCTTATGAACTTTTTGGCGGAAAACCATCTGAATCCATTAACTTGGCAATGTCAGCACTAGAAATGCTGCACACATTTTCTTTGATACACGACGATTTGCCCTGTATGGACGATGACGATTTTAGGCGCGGTAAACCCACAACTCACAAAGTTTATGGAGAGGCAACTGCGGTTTTGGCAGGAGATGCGCTTTGCATTTATGCTTTTGAACTAATAGCCAAAACAGGAAATGTTGCGGTTGTTGAGGAACTCGCACATTCGCTTGGCACAAAAGGGATGATCGGCGGGCAGGTTATAGACACCGAATCGGAAGGGAAACCCGTTGATTTGGCAACGGTGGATTATATCCATTACCATAAAACCGCTGCTTTAATAGAGGCATCGCTTGTAATAGGCGCACTCCTTGCACGCGCCACTAAAAAAGAATTGTCTTCCATACGCGAATTTGGAAAAGGAATAGGTCTTGTTTTTCAGATAATAGACGATATTTTAGACATTGAAAGTTCAACAGAGGAACTCGGCAAGGATGCAGGCTCAGATGTGAAAAATGGAAAGGCCACCTACCCCGCAGTTTTGGGACTCACGGCTTCAAAGCAAAAAGCACTTGAGCTTTACAATAAATCGCTGAAACATTTAGAAAACCTGAAAAATAAAAACACCGAAACATTAAAAAACATCGCAGCCTTGATCATAGCGAGAACGCATTAAACATTAATCTAGTTCTTATGGCTCGGAGATTTTTTTCTGGATTTTTGCCACAGCTTCCAAAACATTATCTTTGCCGCCAAATTTATCGCACAAATTTTTCCATATTTCATTTATTTTCCCTATTTTCCCATAGCTTATTCTTAATTCGTTAAACGAATGTAAGAAAAGAGAAATTGAAATAGGAAAACCTTCTGAGTAATTTTTCTTCACTTCATAACTCGATATCAAGCTACCTAGGAAATCAAGTTGAATCAAATCAAAATGATTCATCTCAAACTTATAGCGAAGGTAAATATTGCAATAATCGTTTAGAGCCATAAAACTGCTAAACTCATCTTTTTCTAAACTTGTCTTAGCAAGATTTAGGCAATCAACTACCAATTCCCTCAGAACATCCTCTTTCAATGACTTAAATTCTTCAGCCTGTTTGACAATCTGAGTCTGCACACTTTCTTCCAAAGATTTGAAGCCTCTACCTTGGATTTTAATCTGTGCCCTGAATTCCTTTTCTAGCTCTAACATTTTCTTGTTGAGTTCCTCAAAAACTTTTTCTTTGTTAGACCTTACAATACCTAAGAAAATCCCTACGATAGCAACCAAAACTCCTATAGCGCATAGTATTATTGAAATTTTGAACAACAAACCATTGAAAGCATCGTTGTAGAAAATATGCGAGTCTTTCAACAAAGCCACCGTCAGGCTGTCATAGTTTAATCGGTTAACCGTATTGCTTATGGTATCGCAAATCATACTTTAACTCCTATCTGTAATTTTTAACCCTATAAATATAGAAAATTTAAAGTGACCTAATAAACTCCGCCAATTCCTTTCCGTTCTTTTCTGCCTGCTTTTTACTCGGATGCCAATCTGCCCCATAACCCAGCGAGCCATCTTGCCTGGAAAACGAAAGTCTATGAACAGAAATGCCTTGTTTTGCGAGTTCGTTCTTTGCTGCATCCAAAAATTTTCTGCAAAGGGTTAAACTTGGAACCCCTCTAGGCCAAAAATCGTTTAACATTGGGCCATCTGTTATAATTATTTGGGACTTTGGATATTTTTCCTTCACCTGCTTTGCAAACTTCACTACTGAATTTACAAATCCTGCTGAATCAGGTGCGTTCACGGAAAAATCATTTGTTCCAAGTTCAATAACGGCAATGTCGGGTTGCCAAGAAAAATCCCAAGGGATTTTTACATTCACGCTTATATACGAAAAGAATTCCGGCAAAGTGCGCTGGTCTTTTGAATCGGGGTGGTTGCGGAAAATTCCCCTGCCAGAAAATGCAACTGTTCGCATTTCTGCATTGAGTTCCCTTGCGGCAACTCCCGCATAAGACAAAAACACATCTTGCGTTATTGGGGAATAGGTATGCTCCTTTACCGAATCCAAAACTCCGTAACCCGCAGTTATGGAATTTCCTAAAAATTCAATCTTGAGTTTTGGCTCTTGCGGCAATGCTTCTTTTTTTGGAACGCCTTTTATTTCAAAGCCTTTGAAAAGAGCATCGCCCTGAATAGATTCCGTGCGTTTAGCAACGCTGATTACATGAATTCCATTTGCGAGATTTTTCGCTATGAGATGTTTTTCGTTTGCATTTGCCGATAAATCAAGAGGCGGCAACTGCTTGCCGTCTAAAATCACGCTAAACACGTTGCCTGGGCTTTTTAGCAAAACGCTTGCTTCCGTTCCTTCAAAGGCAATGGTAAATTCAACACCAGAAAACGAAGCTCTGGCGATGCCCGCTTCTTTTGCAAAGCGACCATTTATGCGCACCGCCGAATCAAAGGGCGAGATTATTGTTTGAGCTATAACGCTATTCACGAGTATTCCAAAAAGTAGATAAATGGGCATATAATATAAAATAAAAAATAAATTTCTATTTTTCCTTTCAATATAGGAGATAGCACAAATGAGAGACAGACTTACAGAAATTGCACTCACGGCTTGTATTTCGCTTGCTTTGGTATTAACAATCAATTCCTGTGCCTCAAAAGCACAGCAGGCGGCAGCGGCAGGTTTTGAAACAGTCAAAACGCCCGCAGATGAACTGCTGGATATAAAAAGGGACATGGAAAGCAAGTTCATCCCTTGCGGCATAGGCATGGGCGAATCCAGCGATGAAATGGTTGCCCGCAATGTTTCCGGCGATGAAGCCCGCACGGATATGGCAAAAACGCTCAACAATTTTGTGGAACGCCTTAGCGAGGCTTATGCACAGAATGTCAGCAACGAGGCCAAAAAGATATGGGAAGAGGGCGTTAGGCAGTCAACCCACCAGGAACTGAACGGGGCTACTTCTTACAAATCCATCACCCAGTTCAACAAGGAGAACGGTCATTACAAGATATATTCCCTTTACGTGATGAATCCCGACTTGCTCAAAAAAGCGGTACAGGCTGCTTCTTCAAACCAAGAAGAGCTTGAACTGAGGGTAAAGAAAGACGATATGATGAAAAAACTTGATGAAGGTACTGCGGCGTATCAGGAAAAATATAAAAGGTAGAATGTGCCTGCGATATTATTTGCCTTGGTAATCCTGGGGCTTATGGGCTGTGCTTCCACAACACAGCAGGCGGAGCCTGTGGCTGAATGTCAATCCGATGAATTTCGTGGCTTTGGCGTTGGTGAAAACGAGAACGAGGCACTCGCAGAAGCTCGTTCCGCATTGGCAGGACAAGTGAGTTCATCCGTCAATGTGACAATAGAACGGGTGGTGAGCCAGCAAATTTCAAACGGCAAGGAAGATTTGAATACTGGATACAAATCCAGAACAACCATAGAATCTGCCCTTCCAAACGCCCACGATGCCCGCATAGTGCGCAACAAACGCAACGGGAATAAGACAAGTGTCACGGTCTGTATGAGCAAGGCAGATGCCGCCAAAAGTTTTTTGGAGAGACAACGGCTATTGGAAGATTCCCTCTCGCTTGCTTCCAATACGGCAGTAAGCACAGAACACCCCAAGCATAAAAACGAGGCGTGGCGCAAAACGCAAATGCTCTACAACGATTTCGTTAGAATCCAATACTTGCTTGAAGGCTGGGGAGTCAAAAGCCCTTATCTGGCAGACGAGATTTATTTCAGAGCAAGGGAAGATTATAGAAATTACTGCCAGAATATGAAAATTTTTTGGGAAGATATCGCGAATGAATGTTCAGAGAAGGTTTTTGCAATTCTTTCTAAAAAAATAAAGATGGAAAAATCAAAGTGTTCTGATGGATTAAAACTGAGTTTTAATTGCTCGGAGAGATGCAAATCATCTTCTTTTGGCGTGGAGTGTTTTTATGAACCATCTCTCTCTCTTGAATCTTGCGATGGACAATCTTATTCCATGCTTAAAGCCCAAACACCTGTGATGGGCAATGATATGTACATCGAAGGTAAAGCGAGGGAAAGATTAGCTGAAAATTTGTCCAAGGCGGCTTTTTTGGGTGAATGGGAAAAAGAGTTAAAGGAGTGGGTGCCACAATGCGCAGACTGATTTTTTTTGCTTGCCTGTTTTTTTTAGCGAATATGTCTTTTGCTGAGGGCAGGCGTTCGGAGAGGTTTTCTTTGCCAAAAGAGTTGCAAGGTGAACTTCCGTGGTTCGCTATGTTTATAAAAGATGGCGATGGAACTTACAACGGTGTATTGAGCAAAGATAAATTAAAGGCTATTGCCAAGCAAAAAAATAGCAAAAGAGTTGTTTTTGCTTTTTATGCTACTTGGTGCATACCTTGCAGGGAAGGTCTCACTCTGATTAGCAACAATGCGGATGAATTGGAAAAGAACGGGGTTTTGGTTGTTTTGGTGAATGTGGGCGAGGAAGATTTCACCAAAGTGAACAAATGGGTGAATGGATATGTAAAAGATGGATGGTTGCTCGGCTTTGATAAATTCAACAACATACCTGAGAGTTTTGGATTATCTAAACGTGATAGCGAAATGCCACTGCCTAAAACTTTGCTGCTGAATAATGATTTACGCCCACTTATGCTCATTGGACAAGAAGGCGATGATTTTATACAGATATTGAAGGACTGAACACGTTGGTTTCGGCTACGCTCAACCAACGTTCATTGAGCGAAATTTTGCCAAACTATGAGTTAGCTTTCCTCAAGTATCTCCATAAATTTTGAAAACGAAACTATTTCTGTTTGCTCGTATTTTCCAAGTGCCAATAAATCTTTATCCCCTGTAAGCAAAAAATTTGCTCCAACAGCGGCAGACAATGCAAGCAAATATAAATCATCCTGATCTTTAAACTCTGGCATAACAACATTATCAACTGGATCAGCAACGCAGTATTTTTTAATAATATCAAATACAATAAAAATGCTTTCTTCGTCTTGAATATATTTTCTCACTTTTGTTCGCGAACTTACATCAAGATATTCTTCTACGATTTTATGACTGCTAACAATAACAACATCTTTGTTTAGGCATAAATCCTTTAGTTTTTTTAATCTTTTACTTATAAGAAGAGAAACCCATAAATTTGTGTCTATAACTATTTTATACATAAGCGTTTTGATATGGATTTCCTTATTTTTTCAGTTTTTTTTAAATCTTCTTCCCAGTTCCTATTAAGTTTGCCGTACTTATTCCCATACCTAACCATATTAACCTCTTCCTGAATTTCTTCATCAGTAAGAGAAACATTTTTGGGACAAATTTTTTCAAGTTTTTCAAAAAGATATCTGCTTTGCCCAGCTAATTCTAAATCATTAGCTTCGGTTGTCAAAGTTTTTTTAGCGGTCATTGTAGCCATTTTATACCTCTAAAGATAATATAGAAAATACATTAAGTAAATCAAATTACTATATTTTACTTTGATATGCCCCTCAATTGCAAAATAGCATTCATCTTGCTGTTCCTCGCACTTGCCGCCTACGGTCAGCAGGAGAGGGTGGCTATAATCCAAACACTGGATGACCGTGATTCCAAAAACACGACTCCCAATATCCACCAATTATGGTAGAGAAATTTTCAAAAAAATAAAGTAATTTCGAGTGTATAACTTCCCTACTTATTCCATAAACGCCTTTCAAAACATACACAACCTCGCTAAGAACTTCTATCGGCATTTCTATAGTAAACGCTGATTAACTCATTCAGCTTTCGTATATATTTGATATAAAAGC
>CAZIMU010000042.1:0-12025 GCA_964540355.1 uncultured Fibrobacteraceae bacterium
AATTTCCAAAATCTTGGCAAAAAATAGTTTTAAAAATGGTAAAAATTCATTCACCTGAGTTGAAAGGGCTTCTCACTCATACCGGCGCCTCAGTAGGGGGTTTGTATTGTTCCCCAACAGGGTAGCCATGAGAAATTTGTATATATATGATTATGAGCGATGAATTTATCATTGAAATGCCGGCAAACGTAAAAGCCGTGGACAAAAAACTTGAAATTCTTAATTCCAAGAGACCTTTGCCACCTGCAACATTGAAAAGTTTTAAAGAAAACGAACTTGTGGATTGGACATATAACAGCAACGGCATTGAAGGTAATACGCTTACCTTGAAAGAAACAAAAGTTGTTTTGGAAGGTATCACTATCGGTGGCAAGAGTATTCGTGAGCACTTGGAAGCAATCAACCACAAAGACGCAATTATTTTCTTGGAAGGATTGGTAGATAAAAACAACCCATTAACTGAAAGAGATATTAAGGATTTACACCAACTTGTTTTAAAAGAAATTGACAATGAAAATGCAGGAATATACCGCAGGGAAAACGTAATTATATCGGGTGCAAAGCATATTCCGCCAAATCATTTTAAAGTGTGCGAACAAATGGAACAACTAATACCAAAACTTCACGAATGGGAAAAGAAATATCACCCGTTAGTTGCGGCTGCATTGTTGCACGGCGAATTTGTAAAAATACACCCATTCGCAGACGGCAACGGTCGAACTTCGCGCTTGCTTATGAATTTCATTGCGATGCGTGCTGGCTACCCACCTATTGTAATTAAAAAAGAACAACGCTTTGCCTATTATGACGCATTGGACGAAGGTGCGGTTTCACACAATTATACGGCATTTGTAAATATGATTTTCGAACTTGCCGAAAAAACACTTGATTTTTATTTGTCAATTATCGGTTAAATAAACGCACGGGGTTCGCATTTTGTCTGAACCAAAATTTTCAGAATTTACAGGATTTACAGAATAAGAATAAAGCCCATCTGTAAACGCTTTATCAAGTGGCAGGCATACTTATTTGCAAACACCTGTTGACAAAATTCACTTTTTTTCCCGTTTTTTACGTCTAATAGGTAACGAAGAAAAAAATGGAGGTTCAAAATGACCGAGATCAACACCAACCGCAAATACAAGTCCAGTGTTTTCACGCTGCTTTTTGGCGAAAAAAACAACCTTTTGGAATTGTACAACGCGATAGAGAACACCAACTACGGCACTAAAAAGATAACCATTCCGAATCCCGAATTCATAGTGCTTTACAACGGTGACGAAGAATGTCCAGACAAGCAGGTTATGAAACTTTCCGATATGTTCAGCGAGCCTCTGCCTGAAAGTCTTGCCAATCTTGAACTTGTAGTAAACGTTTACAACATAAACAAGGGCAGAAATGAAGAATTCGCCATTCGTAGCGAAAAGCTGAAAGGTTACGAAATTTTTATATATTTAGTGAAGGAATATGTTAAGTCAATGGATAGGGATAGCGCAATAAAGCGAGCCATTGGTGATTGCATACGCCAAGATGTGCTTAAAGATTTTTTGAAGGAACACGGCTCGGAGGTACATAATATGTTGCTAAGTGGATGGAACTGGGACGATGCCAAGCGGGTTTGGCAGAGAGAGGCTCGCGAGGATAGAGACGAGGAAATTCTAGACCTCATAGATAAAGGTTATACTTCAGCCGATATTAAAAACCACCTCAGCAAACAAACCCGCCCAGCAACTGTGTAGCGAGGGCGGTAGCCTCCGTAGGAAAGCTGCCGCCAAAGTACATTTAATTCATATAGTGAGATACAAATTTTTCTGCCTTTATTCTGAAAATTCTTTAATTCTGTAAAATAAGTATAACAGACATTTGGTAAAGATTTTATAGATGGGCATTTTTTATTGTTCTGGTAAATAAGTATAACAGACATTTGGTAAAGATTTTATAGATGGGCATTTTTTATTGTTCTGGTAAATAAGTATAACAGACATTTGGTAAAGATTTTATAGATGGGCGTTTTTCATAGTTCTGTTTATTCTGGTTCAGACAAAAGAAACGCGAACAACATTATGGCGTGCAAATGCCCGTTGATTATGCCGTGCAAATTGCCGACGGTTGCGAAAAAATCGTTGGTCATTCGCCCGCAAAAGAAATCAAGGTTTTGGATCGGGCTTTTGTAAAGGCGGAAAGATTGGGTGCAAGCCAAATCACAACCGACCACATTGAATACGCATTGAAAAAACAAATGCAAGAAAAAACCCCAATGGGGTTTTGATCGAAAATTAAAATTTTAAGTATTAAATTCCGAAATTTTCTTGGCATGTTTTAAAAAGGAAGAAAAATATGAAAAAATTGTCATTAAAAAAAAATGGTAAAAATTGGGGCACTTGCAACTGCGTTAACACTTAATGCATGCACGGCCAACGAAGAAGAAACAATATCTGCAAAAGGAACTTGGGAAGTTGACCCTTCGGAACAAAATTCAAAATGAACAATCTGATAGCGTTGCGATTGATACATTTGTGTAATGTGCGTCAACGTTTTAATGAAATTACTCGTAGCGAATGGAAAACGAAAGAGGAGTGTGTTGAATATTTACAAATGAATTATGAAGATCATACTCTTGATGGTGACCCAGATTATATAAGAAAATCCACAATTGAGGCATCTATGAGAATCAAATGCAATGAAAAATTAAATTCTGGTGTTAATTTTAAAAACTCGTTTGGAGATGTTGTAAAAAGTGTGGAGAATTGCAGGGCGAATTTGTGATTACAAAAACATAGCCATGTAAAGCGGCAACGTGATTTTTGCACCAGCTTGCCCTACATTACCCGTGATGAATTTCAAAGCGTATGGTGGATTGAATTCTTTGATAAAATCGTTAAGCGAGCGAGTGGTGCTATTGCCAGATTTAACTTCCAAAGGAATGATATTGGAATCTTGCGTGTAAAGGAACTCAATCTCTTGTTTGTTCTCGGCGGGCTTGTAATAATAAAGTGGCAAGTTCTTTTTTAACAAAATGTCGGCAATAAGATTTTCATAAATGCCGCCTTTCATTGCACCTTTAAGTGTGTTGTCGTAAATTGCTTTTTTTATTTCAAAGCCATACATTGCATTGAGAATGCCTATGTCACTGGCATAGACTTTGTAATATCCGGCTTGCGTGTATGCTACAAGAGGAAAATTCGGAGTTGCCACATTGTTGCAAAGTTTAATAAGCCCTGCGTCACGCAACCATTCTATGCTATTGTCAAACTTTCGCGCTGTGCCCTTTTTTTCAACAACCGCGAATTGGAATTTCTTGTTCTCTTTGGCAAGTTGTTTGGGCAATGAAAGATAACAATTTCTCGCTTTTGGCTTTTCTGCCGTTGGTGCATACTTGGCGATGTCGTCAAGATAACTGTCAATAATTTCAATCTGGGTTTTGTGAAGTTCACCAAAGTTATTCGTTTCGAAAAATTTATTTACTGCCGCTGGCATTCCGCCAACAACTATGTATTCTCTTAATAAACTAAACATTTTTTCGTTTAAAAATTCGTCAACTTTTGTGCGATTGTCGAAATAATCCTTGTACCATTTTATTTTTTCATCATTAAATCCATGTGCCCACAAATATTCTTCGAAATCCATTGAGAACATTTCAATTTGGCTTTCATATCCGACAGGTATAGAACGTGTTTGTTTATATGCAATACCAAGCATTGACCCCGATGCGATAACATCAAATCTGCCGTCCTCGGCAAATGATTTTAACGCAGTTCGAGCATCGCCACAATCTTGTATTTCATCAAGGAAAATAAGAGTTTTTTCTGGTATGAATTTTTCGTTTTCGAATTCTTTGGTAATAGTGATTTTTCGTATTATTTCATTTACGTCAAGATTCCCGTCAAAAAAAGTTTTATGCTCAGCATATAATGAAAAGTTTAACTCTATGATGTTCTCATAGTTTTGTTTGCCGAACTCTCGTATGATGAAAGTTTTGCCGATTTGCCTTGCTCCTTTGACAAGCAATGGCTTTTTACCCTTTGAATTTTTCCATTCCAGAAGGGTTTTCATGAATTTTCTTTTAAGCATAAGGATAATATACATATTTTAGGAGTGTCTCGCAGGCAAAAAATGCAGATTTTAGCCGTAACTTTGCACTGAAATTTGCATATTTTGGCAGTATTGGGGCTGATATTGTTCCACAAATGCAGGGTAACCACGGTATACCCTATACCCCATACCCAAACATTGAGTTAATCATTGCTTACTATAGTATTGCCAATTCGCCAAGGTGGTTTCCATTGTTGTCGGTTAGTACAAACAGTCCATTAAATTCTTTAATGCCTTCGGTATAATCAGTACAAAGTGAGGCTAATTTGTCAAGAAAAAACACACTTAAATATTCATCAGGGATAGTTTTAGGTAATTCTAGTTTGACAATTCCGTTAGTTACACTTCCCGCAATTTCGTTGTAGCCTTCTTCATCGTATGCAAGTATTTCAATAACTCCGCTACCTTTGTAGAGAGTACCATCTTCATTATAGATTTGCAAGTTTTCGTTGAATGAGTCGCCGCCGCCCGAAGAGCAGCCAAATGTGAATACCAAAGCAAGCATTACAGCTGCCGAGAGTGCTAATTTTGAGAATTGTGTTCTCATTGTATATTCTCCTAGTTAATGCAATAGTGACTATTTAGCACTATAGCTACATTCCAAATAGTAACATACAAAAAATCTGAATAAAGCCACTAATTGAGGCTCACTCTGGTTCACACAATGATTTTTTCTACCTTCTAATTAAATGCTAGGTGTTTTTGATTCGGGTTTTGGCGGTTTAACCATTCTCAAAGAGTTGGTGAAGATTTTGCCTAACTACGATTTTGTGTATTTGGGCGATAACGCTAGGGCACCTTATGGCAGTCGCAGTTTTGATAGCATATACCGCTATTCGCTACAAGCGGTGAATTACCTATTTTCCATCGGTTGCCCCCTCGTTATTCTCGCCTGCAACACGGCATCTGCAAAGGCACTCCGTTCAATTCAGCAAAAAGACTTGGAAAAAATAGCCCCTGATAATAGAGTGCTTGGCATAATCCGTCCCCTTACAGAAGAAATTGGCAAATTAACAGAAACCAAATGCGTGGGTATTTTAGGCACGGAAGGGACAATAGCCTCAAAGAGCTATTTGTTGGAAATAGCAAAATTTTGGCCGGATTTGCACATAGAGCAAGAGGCTTGCCCAATGCTTGTTCCTTTGGTGGAGAACGCCCTGCTGGAACATCCTGCCACAGAAATATTTGTTAGGGAATATACTCAAAAAATTTTGGCAAAAAATTCCCAAATAGACACCCTAGTCCTTGGGTGCACCCACTACCCCCTGCTCCAGGGGATTTTTTTGAAAATTCTGCCAAAAAATATAAAAATCGTCTCGCAAGGCGGCATTATAGCCCAAAAAACGCTTGAATACCTAGCAAATCACTCGGAAATAGATGCCCGAATCAGTAAAAACGGCAAAATTCGCTTTTTGACCACCGATTCCTCAGAATTTTTTGAAAAAGGCGCAAAAGTATTCTGGAACACCCAAATAAAAGCGGAAAGCATTTTACTATAATTTACTATATTCCTAAATATGACTATTCGCACTCAAATTAACTTTGATGGCTGGCAAGATTACCGGGGGAACCCCGGCGGGGCAATTATTTATACCGAAACAAGCCATCATTCTTTGGTGCCTGTTCGAGACCAGTTGAATGAAAATGGGAACGGTTCCTTTCTTGACCCAAATTATGAAACCGGCACGGTTGGGCTTTTTGCCTATACCAACACC
This sequence comes from uncultured Fibrobacteraceae bacterium, assembly GCA_964540355.1. Lineage (GTDB taxonomy): Bacteria > Fibrobacterota > Fibrobacteria > Fibrobacterales > Fibrobacteraceae > Fibrimonas. The sequence goes on from CAZIMU010000042.1 coordinate 5,808, forward strand.
AAAGATATAAATAGAGCCATAAGAAACAAAGTGCGTTATCTCTTTTTTGGAACCCGCTACGAAGGTTCCAATGCCGACTATAAAAACAAATATTTAATAATAGGCTACCAGCGAATAGATAAAGTAAAAGATGTGCGCAGTTTGCATTTGCAGCAGCATTTAAACGATGAAAATCCAACATTTTTAACCTTGGACTCCTGTATGGCCGCTTGGGGGCAAATGTATTTTGTTTCTTTTGAAGATTCATACATCTTAACAGACGAAATTTTGCACGAATGGGGTTATTCTGGCAGGGCAGCAAGGCCGCTCCGCACCATATTCAACCCAGAACACGCCAAAATTCTAGTGGAATATTTTGATTCAAAAACCAACCTCACAGACGAGTACATAGACACCATATTAGAGTATAATGAGGAAGAATAGTGCTTAGGTTGATATATTTATTTGCGTTTTTAATCGCCGTAGTTCAAATATATGCCCAAAGCCTAAGCCCAGCACAGGCACAGATGCTTCAAGCGCAAATGCTTCAGGCACAAACAAATCCTATGTCGCGAGCCTCGGCTGCGGATATTGCTGCCGCAAGAGAAATTTTGAATGCAAGAGGTTTTCAAGGTGCCAATTTCAATAATTTCAATGCAATGCCAGACACTTTGAGCAATATTATTACTTTTTCAGAACAGAAAAAAGATACTAATATTACTTTCAATGATTCAAGCATATTTGACGAAAAAAAGTTCATGCGCTACGAAAACATAATTTTCTCCCAAAGCCTGCCAAGCGCATTTTTTGAAGTTCAAGGCATAATTCCAGCAGATTATCCCTTAAAACAAGGTGATTATTTGGAGCTTTCTCTTTGGGGAGCGGTGGAAAAGCAATTTCCATTATATGTGAATAACCAAGGAAATGTATTTGTTGAGGGTGCAGGCCTCATAAATGTTGCAAACCTAAGCCTTGGCGAAGCCGAAAAACTGATAACCAAAAAATTGCAAAATGTGTATTCTGGCATTGTTCAGGGCAGAATTTCTGTGAATTTGCGAACAACAAGGCTTTCGCCCACCAAGGTATTTGTCATGGGTTCCGTGCAAAGGCCTGGTGGCTACGATTTACCTGGGAATTCCAATGTATTTTTAGCACTTTATAAAGCTGGAGGCCCAGATAAATACGGTTCCGTTAGAAACATAATTATTCGTAGGGCAAACGGAGATTCTGCGAAAGTAGATTTATATGATTTTCTTTTGAAAGGGCATAAAATTGGCGAAGGCATTTTAAGAGACGGCGATTTGGTTTTTGTGCAAAAAGCAGAAAAATTGGTTAAGGCAACTGGAACAATAGGAAGGCCTGCCATTTATGAATTGAAAAACGGCGAAACCCTCAGCGATTTGCTTGCCTTTGCCGGAGGCTTGCTCCCAAACACCGAGCATACCGTAAACCTTTGGCGAATAAATAAGGAGACCGGAGCACCTGAGGTTTTTGACCCAGGGTCGGCAAAAGATTTTGCAAGCCGCAAAAAAGTATTCCAAATGCAAGATGGAGATAGCATTTTTGTTTTCGCAAGCACCAAGCACAATACCAATGCCATTCAAGTTACAGGCTCGGTTTTTTACCCAGGCTATTATGTATGGGCAGAGGGTATGTTGATTAAAGATGCTGTTGCCTTGGCAGGCGGGCTTTCTTCCGAAGCATTTAAAGATAGAGCCATAGTGGAGAGGATAAATGCAGATTCCAGTTTTTCTTATTTTTCGGACGATTTTGATGGCAGCAAAAATTTAAAGCTCTTACCCGGTGATAATGTGGTTGTTTTGGATTCCAGAAAACTAAAAAATTGGAGAACGGTTAGTGTCACAGGTTATGTAAAAGACCCGCATGATTTTGAATGGCAAGAGAATTTGGACGCTTTAGATTTGGTAGCTTTGTGCGGAGGCTTTTTGCCAAATGCGATGAAAAGTGAGATAATGATAGAAAGGCTTATTGAAGGCAAACAAAAAACAGAAATTATCAATTTACCAATAAAAAACGAGTTGAGTACCAAAAACAATAAAAGTTTAATTTTGATGCCAGGCGACAGAGTTGTTGTGAAAATGGATACATCTTATTATGAGCACGAAGTTGTGGCTCTTACCGGAGCTTTTAAAAATCCAGGCTTTTATTCGCTTGCAAAGCGCGGCGAAACATTTAAGAGTTTTATGAATCGTTTAGCAATTATTGACGAAGCGGCTTTCATCAAAGGTGGGCAATTGTTTCGCAGGGTACCAAAAGCCTTCAACATTACTCAAACTACTTCCATTGCCTCTAACGCCTCTACTCTTTTCAATGCAAGCATAGATACTACGGCTTTTCCTAGAACTCCCGATACAACCATCACAAGCTACAGAATAAATTTCGATTTTGATCGTGTTTTGAATGGCAAAGATAAAGACATAGAATTGCAGGCAAATGATTCCATTTTTGTTCCCTTTGAAATGCTAACCGTAAATGTTATAGGCGAGGTTATAAGCCCTGGGCATATTCTGTGGCAAAAAGGCTGGAATGCTAACGACTATTTGAATGCCGCAGGCGGGCTTACCATAACAGGAGACGATGACCGCATTGTTTTAACTTATGCAAATGGCAGCAAAACAAAAATAAACAATGCGAGAGAAAAGCCCAACCCAGGTTCTACCATACAGGTGTTTTACAAGCCTGTTCCCGAGCCAACTAAATGGACAGAAGTGGTTACCGCTATAGGTACTTTGGCAACAGCTTTTGCAGTAGTGGCAACTATATATTTAAAATAACTATATTACCACTATAGTCAAAATAGAGAGGTTTTTATGGCTTTTTTTGTTCCTTTTGTGTTAGGTGCTGCTGCTACTGCGGTTGGTCTTCACATTTACAAATATAAAAATGGCGGCAAAGATGAATGTTCTTGTGGCTGCGGCGACAAATGCGAGTGCGAACCAGATTGTGATTGCGGTTGCAACTCTTCGGTAAAGAAAAAAGTTACCGAAACAGCAGATATTGCTCTTGAAAAAATCAAAAGCGGTTTGCACACTCTGGAAAACAACATCAACGAATCCACTTTGGAAAAAATAAAGAGCGGCTTGCAAACGGCAGAAAATAAAATAGTTTTTTTGCAAGAAAAGCTAAAGGAAAAAGCTGAATAGAGCTGGGTCTTGGGGAGCAGCTACTCGGCGTATTTGAACATATTATCAATGCAACGTTTTGCGGCAGTCAAAACGTCTGTACTTAATTTAATTTCTTTTGCTTTTTCTGGCTCTTTAAGGGTTTGCAAAATATTTTCCAAAGAGTTGCTCTTCATGTATTTGCACATATTGCAACTACCTATAAAGCGGCGTGCGGGCAATTCGCTTTGCAAGCGCGCGCTCAGCCCACATTCCGTTAAAAGCAACACAGGAGCATCTTCCGGAAGGCTGTGAATGTAGTCCAGAATTTGAGATGTGCTTCCCACAAAATCGCTTAGCATGGCAACGCCAGGGCTACATTCCGGGTGGCTTGCAATGCGAAGCCCTTTGTTTTGAATTCTAAAATATTTTACCAAGTCAGGGTCGTATTGTTCGTGAACATAGCAGGTACCTGTGTGAAGCACAAGTTCTTTTTTTATTCCCATTTTTTCCAATTCGTTTTTCAAATTTTCACCCATGAGCTTGTCGGGCAAAAATACAATTTTATCGTTTGGGATATTGCTCACTATTTTCAGCACATTTGAGCTTGTAACGCAAACATCGCAAGCAGCTTTCACATCTGCAGTTGTGTTTATGTAGCATACATAAGTGTGTTCTTTATATTTATTTCGCAAATCTCGGACTTGCTCACCCGTTATGCTACTTGCAAGGCTACACCCAGGGTTTGTGCCTGGTATTAGCACTCTTTTTTCGGGATTTAAAATTTTCGCAGTTTCGCCCATAAATTCCACGGCGGCAAAAATTATTGTTTGAGCTGGTGTTTCCATAGCATTTTTGCTTAATTGGTAAGAATCCCCACTATAATCTGCAACACCAAGCGTAATTTCTGGTGCCACATAACTATGAGCGAGGATTGCCGCATTTTTTTCTTTTTTCAACTCATTTATCTCATTTATAATCCCAACCAGCCTTTCACAGGTTTCCATTGAATACTGGCAAAGCACCGTTCCGTTCTGCACGGAGTGCAATTTATTGTATAGGTCTATAGCTTGCATCAAAACACCTGCCTTGCCTTGGCGGTTTTGTTGCTTGGGGCAGCAGGAGTAGAAGTGTTGCTGAATATGGTGGCGCCGCTTTCTTTTGGTTGCTCAAAATGCTTGCCATCGCAATCCTCAATTTCTGGAGAGGCAGCTGTGTAAAGGCAGCTTGTGAATTGGTTACAATATGAGCCTGCTATTTTGCCAGTGTGGTTGCAAATTTTTCTTGAAATAACTCCCTGTGGAACGGGAAATTGCAATTCTGGCAAATTTTTATGAATTTCCGGCATAGAATTCATCCACACGGGGAGTGCATCTTCTGTACCTGTGTGACCTGGCCCCATCGGTAAAAAATCATCAGTTCCAATCCACACACCCATTGTGTATTGCTTGGTGAAACCTATATACCAAGCATCGGTATAATCATTTGTGGTTCCTGTTTTGCCGCCGCTCGGATGGTGAAAACCGCTCGCCCATACTTTTGCCGCTGTTCCACCTGTATTTACCGTTTGCAGCATTGAAACCATAAGATAAGCAGAAGGCTTTTTCAAAACCTCGTGCTCAACTTTGTAGTTTTTTTCTATTACTTCGCCGTTTTTGCCAACTATCGCCTCTATATAATGAGGTTCTATTCTAGTTCCAAGATTTGGAAAAACCGTGTAAGCACTTGTCATTTCCATAAGCGTTGCGCCCACCGAGCCTAGGGCAATACTTGGCACAGCCTGCAAAGGTGATTTTTTCACTCCGAATTTGCGTGCATATTCCACAACATTTCTAAGACCATATTTCATTCCAACTTGAATTGCTGGCAAATTTTGAGAAAGTCCAAGTGCCTTGCGATAGGTCATCATTCCTTTGAATTCTTTTGAATAATTGCCAGGTCTCCAAAATTTTGCCGTATCCACAGGATCTGGAATTGTTATTGGAGCATCATTTACTGAGTCGCAGGGAGATGCACCGTTATCCATTGCGGCTGCATAAACAAAGGGCTTAAATGAAGAACCTGGCTGCCTTAAAGTTTGTACCGCACGGTTCCATTTGCTCTCGTTGAAATTTTTTCCGCCAACCATTGCTCTAATCGCCCCTGTTTCGTTCTCTATCAAAATAACGGCTACTTGTGCTTGTCTATAACGCGAAGTATCGGGATAAAGTGTTTTTGCCGTGTCTTTTTCCAAATAATTTTTAGTGAAATCTGTGTAAACAGAATCAAAATGATTGAGAACGCTGTCGTTATGCATATTATATTTTTTTGCCAAGTTAAGTTTCCAAATAGCGCGCTGGCGAAGCCGTCTATCAACTCTTGTTCTTTGCTTCAATGCGGCCGCTTCAACTATCTGTTGCGCATTTGGGTCTATGGTGCTGTAAATTGAAATGCCATCTGCATAAAGAGAATTTTCGCCGTATTTATTTTCCAAATATTTGCGTATATCTTCCATATAATAAGGTGCTATGGTAGAGTCTATTTTTGTTTCGGTAGTTAGTGGCATATTAATGTAGTTGTTGTAATCCTCTTTTGAAATATAACCAGCATCTCTCATAGCGAATAAAACCGTGTTTCTGCGGGCAATGGCGGCTTCGGGTTTGCGGTCGGGGCGGTAGGCTTCTGGGCGTTGGAGCATTCCTGCAAGCACGGCTATTTCGGGAATGGTAAGCGAATCCAAAGGGCGGCCAAAATAATACTGCCCCGCAGACTGAAACCCATAATTTCCGCCTGCTAAATAAACTTCGTTCATGTAAAATTCTAAAATTTCCTCTTTGGTGTAGGTTTTTTCTAGGCGAATGGCAGTCATTGCTTCGCGTATTTTGCGGGTAATTGAGCGTTCCGGGGTTAAAAATAAAAGTTTTGTTAGCTGTTGGGTTAGCGAACTTGCCCCCCTCATTTTGTTGCCCGTTCTAAAACTCTCAAGTATGGCACTTGGGATTGCAAGGGGGTTCATGCCCCAGTGATTCCAAAATTTGCGGTCTTCTGTTGCCAAAACAGCATTTTTCACCATGCTTGGAATACTGTCTATGGGTGTCCAAATTCTTTTTTCCACAAAAAATTCGTGAACTAAAATAG
>CAZIMU010000043.1:0-11891 GCA_964540355.1 uncultured Fibrobacteraceae bacterium
TATTTTATCAACAGCAGTTTGTGCTCTTTTTGCCCAAAGCTACCAAAATTTAACCTTGCAAAACTGCATTGAAATAGCAAAGAAGAGCAGCCTTTCTGTTGCAAGCACAAGATTAACCGAAAAAACAGCGGCATCTGCATTAACGCAGGCAAAAAATGCCAGACTTCCGGGACTGAACGGCAGCGCAGACCAAGATGTTGTAAACGGCAGACCCTTTGCCGAACCTTCCAGTTTTGATTATTTAACAGCTCTAAGTATGCGCCTAAGCTCTTCCATGCCAATTTACAGGGGAGATATTGCACATTCCATAAATAGGGCTGAATATAATAAGGAAATTGCAAAGTTGAGATCCGAGGCGGCGGAGAGGGTTTTGTCGGAGCAGGTTATAAAGGCATATATGCAGGTTTGGTCTTTAACGGAATCTGAAACTGCTGCGAGGGCTTCGCTTGCGCTTTCTAAAAGGATGCTTGCAAGAGATTCCGTGCTTTTCAACGCTGGTAGCTACACGGCAAGCGATTTGGCTCTCTCTTTTGCGCAAGCGGCAAGCGATAGTCTCAACCTTTTGCAGGCACAGAGCAATTTAACTAGGTATTTCACCGAGCTTCGCCAGCTTTTGGAAATTCCTTATGGCACAGCATTTTCGCTTTCCCCGCCAGATTCCGTTAACGCCGAAAAAATGGCAGAATATAAAACATTGCTTTTGCAAGCGCAAGAAAATTCAATAAACAAAAAAGTGGACTCGCTTTCCATTTTAGTTGCAGATGAATCCATTGGCATTGCCAAAGCCGACCGTTTACCCAAAATAAATTTGAGCGGAGGTCTTTCTGCGGGATTGTACTGGAAGGAACCGGAATATGGAACGCAGCTAAAAACGGGGTTCAGATATACCGCAACGCTTGGACTAAGCGTTCCCATTATAGACTGGGGGGCTACTGAACACAGGATATTGGTGGAGCAAGTGGCAAAAGAAGATAGGCAAATTGCCTCTATCAGCACACAAAAGCAGCTTGAGAATGCCATTGAGCAGTTGGTTTTGCAAGTGGAAACCTATAGGGTGCAATGGGAGGTTTCTTCTTTGCAATTGGAGGCAGGGAAACTTTCCCTTGAAAAATCCGTTCAGCAGCACGAACTTGGAATGTTAGACATTTCTTCGCTGGTACAGCAGCAAACTATTTTCAATAATTCGCAAATAAAGCACAATCAGGCAAAATACAGTTATTTGCTCAGTAAATCGCTTTTGGATTTGCAAACGGGGAATTTCTAAATTGATAAAGGAGAGAAGATTATGAAAAGGATTATTATTTGCACAGTTTGCTTGCTCACTTCTTTTGTTTTTGCCTTTGCCGCTTCTGCGGATAGTTTATATTCTCAGGCTCAAAAATTGTATGGCCAAGGGAATTTTGAGGCCGCCGCTAAAACTTATGCGGGCCTTTGCTCAATGTTAGAGGCAAAAGATAAGAAAACTTGCCAGATAAATGAAGCAAGGTCTTTGATTGAGGCGAATAAAATACATTTGGCTCGCGAAGCAGAGCCAAAACTGCTCTGGCTTATAAGCGAAACAGAACCAAACGATTCCCTATTTGCCGAGTTGAGCGCATTAGATACAAAACTGCAAATTATGCTAGACCAGCCTGTGCGATCGGTTCGCTCTTGGAAAGCTGCTCAGGCAAGCGCAAGCGTGGATTATTTTCCGCAGATTTACGTTCTTTGCCGTGATATAATTTCTGCCTACCCCACAAGCGGATTAACCGCCGAGAATTGTGAAAAAATAAAGCCCACCGACACAACTTTGCTTTCCCTGCCTAGAAAAAAAATCACTCCTCTTCCTGGTGCTTCTTCTCAGCCAGCCGTTGTTCACTACGCAACTCCAGCACCAGCACCCACATCCGCACCCGCACCCGCACCCGCACCTGTATCAACGCCATCTGGTGCAAAAAAATGGTATGTTCAGCTAGGAGCTTTTGGAGCAAAAGAAAATGCAGACAAATTGGTTGCAGATTTTAAAAACAAGGGTGTGCAGCTTTATATAGTGGAATTAACGGATAGAAAACTCTTTACGGTTCGCGCAGGAGAATTTGCCACCAAAGAAGATGCAGAAAACTTTGCTGTGCAAAAAATATCTCCAACGCATAAAGATTACAAGGTTTTACAATAGCCACCCAACAGCTTGTTCTAGCCTGGCAAATTTTATTATCTCTATTCCTTTCACAACTGGAATTTTACCGCTTGCTGGCACAACAATTTTTTCAAAGCCAAGGCGGTGTGCTTCTTTAATTCGCAAATCCAAAGAACTCACAGGGCGAATTTCCCCAGAGAGACCAAGCTCGCCAATAACAATGCTATTAGGCGGCAAACTTATATTACGCGCATTGCCAACTATTGCAAGAGCGAGGGGCAAATCTATGCCAGGGTCGTCTAATTTCAAGCCACCCACAACAGAAACAAAAACATCGGAATTGCTCACTTGAAGTTTTGCAAATCTCTCTAAAAGAGCGAGTATAATCGTTAGCTTTTTTGCCTCAACTCCGGCAGAAACCCTTTGAGGCATGGCATAACTCGTTTTGCCAACCAAAGCCTGAATTTCAAATAGCATTGCACGGCTGCCCTCTATGGTGCAGCTCACTGCGCTGCCAGGGGAAAGCTCTCCTTCTTGCAAAAATACTTTTGAGGGATTTTGCACGGGAATAAGCCCAAGCGAGCTCATTTCAAAAACACCTATTTCGTCTGTTGCGCCAAAGCGATTTTTAACCGTTCTCAAAATTCTGTACTGCCCTTTTTTATCGCCCTCAAAATATGCAACGGTATCAACCATGTGTTCCAAAATTCTTGGACCTGCTATTTGACCGTCTTTTGTGACGTGCCCAACCAAAATAGTTATGGTTCCACTATTTTTTGCATAAATCATCAGCTTTAGCGCGCACTCCCTAAGCTGCGAAACGCTGCCGGGTGTGCCTGGCAAATCTTCGCTATATACCGTTTGAATTGAATCTATAACCATAACCTGCGGTTTTATTTTTTCGGCACATTCCAAAATTTTACTGAGCGATGTTTCGCAAAACAGCATCACAGAACTGCCTCCAGCTCCAAGCCTCTCTGCCCTTAGCTTAACTTGCGCAGCACTCTCTTCGCCGCTTACATAAAGTGTTTTGCAGCCGGCAGCTTCTATTGTTGAGAGCGTTTGCAAAACAAGAGTTGATTTTCCAATGCCAGGGTCGCCACCTATCAATATAAGAGAACCTGCGGCCATTCCACCTCCAAGAGTTCTGTCTAACTCCTGATTGCCAGAGGTTAATCTCTTTGAATGTTTTGTTGGCACCTCAGATATTGGCATAGGACTATGTGCTTCACCTTGAGGCATAGAGGCAACTCCTATGCCCCTACTCTCTTTTTCAATTTCTGTTTCCACCACAAATAAACCAGAAACTCCACATTCCGGGCATTTTGAAACCTTATGCGGAAATATGCTCCCACATTCTTCACATATATATTGTATGTTTTTTTTTGATGCCACTGGTTGAGGCAATATAGAATTTTCTATATTGCACCAAAAGTGTTAGAGTATTTTTTAATAGCATTGGCAAATGGGCGTCCTAAATTAAAAGTCGGAGCGTATATAGTAATTTTGCAATTTTTTGTTTTTTTTCTAATTATCAGTTCTAAAAATCCAGAATTTTCTCATTTAAGCCTTATACCAATTATTTTATTCTCTGTTGTTTTTGGTGAATTGCCGGGGGTTTGCTTTGCAACAATAATAACAATGTGCTTTAGTCCCTTTGGAATGGATTTAAGCGGAAATGATTCTGCATTTTGGGTACTCAGAACATTTGGGTATGCTGCCGTGGCTTATGCCACCGGAGTTTTGGGTAACTCTCTTATTAATTTCACAACTTACAAGAAAAAGGTATATTTCACAGACCTTTTCACGCAATTACCCAATAGGCAAGCTCTTTGCGAAAAACTTTTGCAAAATTCAAAATTGCAAAGCACGAGGCATTTTGCAATAGTCATAGTCAATGTATCTAACAGCAAAACGCTCACAGAGATATTTGGAAATAATGTGTTAAAAAGCATATTCAATCAATTCAAAGACCGATACTCAGATATTGCAGACAGAATGTCGTCTAAAATGGAAACTTATTCTCTGAGTACAAATCAAATATCTTTCTTTTTTGAAAAAAACGAAGAAGAAACTTTGGAGTCAAAAGAAAAATTTGAAGGCAGCATAATAAACGCGGCAAAAAAGAATTTTTTGCACGATGGTTTTTTTGTGCATTGCGATTCCCATATTGGACTTTACCGGTTTTCTGATTTTTCGGAAATAAACTCTGGGGAATTGCCCATTAGCTATGCAGAAGAAGCCGTTGATACCGCAGTGAAACAGATGAAAGATTTGGTTGTGTACAATCCTTCTAGCCTTGTACAAAAATCAAAATATTCAAAAGCAACCGACCTTTTGGGCGATATAGATCTTGCAATAAGAAGCCGCTGGATGTTCCTCGTTTACCAACCAAAAATAGATATTGCAACAGGAAAAATTCAATCTGTGGAAGCCCTTATAAGATGGAACCACCCTGTGAAAGGTTTTGTGCCACCTGGTTTGTTTATTCCTCAGGCTGAGCAAAGCACTCTAATAGAAAACATAACCGATTTTGTTATTAAGCAAGCAATTTTACAATTAAAGCTGTGGAAGAGAAGCGGAATAGATGTGAACATTGCAGTTAATGTTTCTACCTATAATCTGTTGCAGCCAAATTTTGTGAACAAGGTTTTGGGTTTGCTACAAGAGAATAAAATGGATACTGAAAATTTGGAAATTGAAATAACCGAAGGTTCTTTGATCACAGATTTCCAGCACGTTCTGAATGGACTTAAACGCCTTCACGATGCAAGCATAAAAATTGCCTTAGACGATTTTGGCACTGGATATTCCTCGCTTCAATATCTGCAAAAGCTGCCTATAGATTTTTTGAAAATAGACCAGTCTTTTGTTCGCAATTTGGAAACAAGCAAACAGTCAAAAGAAATTGTGAAATCCATAGTGGACTTAGCACATGCGATAAATATAAAAACCATAGCAGAAGGAATAGAAACTATGTCAGACTATGATTATTTGAACAGTGTTGGTTGTGATATAGGGCAAGGATTTTATATGGCTAAACCTCTTACATCCAATGCTTTTGTTTCTTGGTATTCGGAGAATAATGGAATCTTTAAAAAGAGTTGAGGAAAGTTTACTTGCGAAAATAAAAGAGAAAGCATTGTTTGCGGTGCTTTTGGATCCGGATTCTTCGGAAGGCGATGTTTTTCTGAAAACGGGAAAAATGGCTTGTGAGTCCAATGCAGATTTGATTCTCGTTGGTGGTTCTTTAATGGGCTATGTGAATTTGCCTAAAAAAATTGAGGAACTAAAGAAGATAGTCAATATTCCTGTGATTTTATTCCCTGGCGGTTCTTCACAGGTTGTTCCGGGTTTTGATGCTATGCTTTTCACTTGCCTTGTGAGTGGGAGAAACCCGCAATATTTAATAGAGGAACAGTTGAAAAGCGGCTTAATTGTAAAGTCTCTTGGCATAGAAACGCTGCCCACCGCTTATATACTCATAAATAGCGGGCCAGCAACATCTGTAGAATATATTTCAAACACCAAAGCTATTCCGGCAAACAAGCCAAAGATAACAATGGCTCACGCAATAGCCGCAGAGTTAATGGGAATGAGATGGGTTTATTTAGAAGCGGGCAGCGGTGCAAACACCCCCGTTCCATTGGAGCATATAACTATAACACGCGAGGCAACAACCCTAAGCATAATAGCAGGGGGCGGCATAACCACTCCCCAAGAAGCAAAAGCAAGGGTTAAGGCAGGGGCGAATATGATAGTTACTGGAACAATTTGGGAAAAAAATATGGATGCAAGTTTAATGAAAGAATTTGCAGAAGCTGTGCATGGCAATTAAAACACAAAAACTATCCGTTGGTTACAAAAAACCCTTGATAGAAAATTTATCATTTGAAATTTTTGATGGCTTAACCTGTTTGACTGGGCCAAATGGTAGCGGAAAAAGCACTTTGCTGAAAACAATGGCAGGGCTGATAAAACCACTTGCGGGTTCAATTTCTATTTTTGAAAAAGATAGTTCAACAATAAGCGATGTGGACTTGGCAAAACTAATATCTTTTGTGCCAGCTAGGTTCCCTGCCGAAACCAATATAAAGGTTTTTGATTTTGTGGCTCTTGGTAGAATTCCACACACAAATGCTTTTGGCAAGCTGGAAAAAAACGATTTGGAAAAAATAAATTCCGCAATGGAACAAGCAGAGGTAGCCCATTTTGCAAAACGCAGGGTGAATAGCTTGAGCGATGGCGAAAAACAACGTGTTGCGCTTGCAAAAGCACTTGCTCAAGACACAAAAGTCCTCCTTATGGATGAACCCACCGCATTTTTAGACTATGAGCGCCGCATAAAACTCTTCGAATTTTTAACCAAAACAAAAGACAAAATATATTTGGTATCAACTCACGAATTGGATTTGGCTGCACGATTTACGAAAAGTATTTTGAATATTGAGGGACAAGGGATAAGGGACAAGGGACAAGAATTTATTTAGGCAATTTTATTTTTACGCAGGCTCTGCTTGCAAATGCACCTACAATGCACAAAACTGCGCAGAAAATAAATGTGAATCTCCAGCTTTCCATAAAATTTGCAAAATTTTCTGGAACTATTGGGGAGTTGCCAATGAAAAGCGAAATAGACATCATTGCAATACCCATACTGAACGCCTGCCCCGAAAGCCTCATGGTTCCAACGGTCGCGGAAGCCTGGCTAATGAGCTTTTTTTCCACAGAACCCATAATAACCTTTGTATTGGGCGCACCGAATATGCCAATCCCAGTACCTAAAAGCAAAAGCATCGGGACTATGAAAAAAATTGAGCTATCAAGCCCTGCAAAAACAAGCCCAAGCAAACCAACTGCGTTTAAACTCATTCCAAGCATAGATATTTTGGATGGTTCAAATTTATCTGCAAGCCTGCCAGAAAAAAGAGCAACTACTGACTGCACCACCGCCGCCGAAACCAAAACCAGCCCAGCATCTCTGGCATCAAAGCCGCGCACAAACTGCAAATAAAGGCTCAATATAAAAAAAGAGGCTGTTGTTGCCGCATAACTGAAGAATGTTGCAATGGATGCCAAGGTAAATACCTTGTTGCCACCAAACAAGCGCACGTTGAATATAGGTTCTTCTTTGTGTTTTTCGTAATTGTAAAAGAATACAAACAACAAAATTCCAACAAGCACAAGAACAAAGGCATGAATATCAGGGAATTCAGAAAACCCAAAAATAAAGCAAAACATGGCAAGCCCAAAAATCAAAGAACCTCTTTTGTCAAAACGCTTGCTGCTGTCTTCTTTCCACTCTCGCTTAATAAGAAAAGGCACGCTAATGGCTTGAATAACTAGAATTGCCCCAGGTATGTAAAACACGCTTTCCCAGCCAAGATAATGCGTTAAAAATCCACCCAAAAAAGGTCCAACGGCAAGAGCCATATAAACAACCGAGGTTAAAAATCCCATTGCCTTACCTCGCTCATGTGCTTCGTAGGTAGAAGACAATATCGCCAAATTGGTGCCAAAAATCATTGCACTGCCAAGCCCCGAAAATACCCTGAACACAATCAACGAAACAAAATCCCAAGCCCCTGCACAAGCAACCGAAGATGCTCCAAAAAGCGCAACACCAAACAAAAACACCTTTTTTCTACCAAACAGATCGGCAATTTTAGCAAAAGGAACCTGAAAAACCGCCGTAGCTATTAAAAAAGCAGAAGTCACCCAGCCCAGCTGTTTTGCATCTAATTTAAAAGCGTGAGCAAGTTCTGGAAGTGCCAAATTAAGTGCTGAACCCATATAGGGAACCAAGAAAGAAGTGATGCTCAGAGTGATTAGAACTGCGGATTTATTGTTTGGCATATTTAGTTGGTTAATATAGTAAGTAATGATTAACTCATATTCAAATGCTCTGGGATATGGGACTAGGGACAGGGGACATGATTTTTCGCTTAAAAAAGCCCATTTTTATTGCATATTCATATCCCTTTTCCCTTATCCCTTGTCCCAAAGAGAGTTAAGGAACGGAAGCTAGGCAAGCGCAGCCCGCTAGAAATAAATCATATTTTCCGCAGGCACATTAAAAAACTGCATCGCGCTGATACAATCAGAAAATCTGGGATTTGGCTTGGCAAATTTGAGGAATTGACACTAAAAATTGACGAAGCAACCCCTATATTGTCCATTGCTAATGAACACTATTGTCCATTGCCACTGAACAGATTTTTCTATATTTGACATTGTGATACAACAGGAAACCATTCGCCAGGTTATAGAAATCCAAAAAGGCAAACTACAGGCTGGTTCAGAGAGCTTAAAAAGAGAATTGCTCCCTGCATTGCCAAATTTGAATTCTCACGCCTTGATAATTTCAGGCATTCGCCGTTGCGGAAAGAGTACTTTGCTTTTGCAAATGCTAAAGCAAAAGCATAAAAATTCCTTGTATTTGAACTTTGAAGACCCACGGTTGTTTGGTTTTGAATTGGCAGACTTTCAATTGTTGGATGCTATAATATTGAAAATGAATGTTAAAAATTTGTTTTTTGACGAAATTCAAATTATAAACGGATGGGAATTGTATGTTCGTCAAAAACTTGACGAAAACTATAGAATTGTGATAACTGGCTCAAATGCTTCTATGCTCAGCAGGGAGCTGGGAACAAAGCTCACAGGGCGGCACATCTCAAAAGAATTATTCCCATTTTCATACACGGAGTTTTTATCGTTTAATAAGTTTAAGGCAAACACAGATTCTTGGAAAAAATACACGGAAATAGGTGGTTTTCCCGAAGTTGTGAAAACAGGAAACTTAGATATTTTAGCAGCTTTGTTTTCTGATATACTCAACAGAGACATTGCGGTTAGGCACGGAATAAGAGATGTTCTCTCTTTGAAACGGCTTTCTGCTTATTTGGTTTCCAATGCTGGAAGTTTGGTTTCAGCGAGAAAATTATTGCAGCCGTTGGGGATTCATAGTTCAACCACAATTTTGGAATATTTTTCTTTTTTGGAAGATTGCTATCTGATAAATTTTATTCCCAAATTTAGCTATTCATCAAAAGCACAGGCAATAAATCCTAAAAAAATATTTGTTATAGACCCAGGCATTTTATTGGTTGCTTCGCAATCGTTTTCTCCCAACAAAGGGCATTTACTTGAAAACTTAGTTTATTGGCATTTTAGGCGGCAAGGGAAGGAATTGTTTTATTTTCAGGAAAAGCAAGGGGAATGCGATTTTGTTGTTTTCAAAAACGGCAAATTTGAGTTGGCAGTTCAGGTGTGCTACGAACTTAATTCAGAAAATTCCACGCGGGAAAAGAACGGTTTGAATGAAGCTTTGAATTTCTTTGGCAGCAACAACGGAATTATTCTTACTTTTAATCAAAAAGACACTTATATTCGCAATGGAAAGAAAATTGAGATTAAACCAGCGTGGGAGTTTATGAATCACACTTGACTTTTTATCTCACACCACCTTCCAATAACCAGATTTATTGTTGCCAATTCTTTCAAGTAAACCTATTTCTTTGAGTTTGGATATATTATTTTTTGTATTTCTGAGATTAATATCGGCAATTTTGCTTATTTCTAATATGGTAATATTTCTTGGTTCCGCTTTCTGCCTATATGAAGAGATGTGGAGCAGAAAATATCTGGCACAGGGATGTAGGCAAGACTTCTAATTCCCCTTATACAGTTCATAAACATAACCCGCACTCTCTCTGTAAAGAAGTGTGTCGTAGTTTAATAATCTTTTATACCAAATAGATTTGTAAAAATTTTCAAAAGCCTCCAAAAGGCTTATATTTTCATCTTTTGAAATATTATTGGCAACGGCACCGGTTATATATTCCACCATAAATAATCTCTGTTTTTCTGTTTTTTCGTCACTTGATTTCATAATGCCTCACTTTATTCAATAAAGAAATTCCTTTCTCTGTATGAAAACTGATTTGATGATTCAAATTTTTGTATTCCAAAGCCTCAACCAACGCGGTTCCAGATTTCATATTCATCATAAATTGGTCTAGCACAACAGCAATGTTATCATTTGCAACTGGTCCTTCCACTACATCAAATTGATTTTTATGATTATTCATTTGTTTGGCAAAATCAATAAATTCTTCGTTTCTGTTATTCATAATAAAATAAGCCCATTCTTCCGTAGCTTTATCAAATTTTAAATATTTCAATCCTTTGAATAAATTCTCATCACATTCATAAACGCTAACAAATCCAGAAGTTGTTCCAAATCTAGCAGACATATTTTTTGCCCAATCAATTGCTTGATTTTCAATTTTTGTAGTATAAAAACCTTGACCAAAATCTTTGAATTTTCTTCCTTTGCTTAAATCTATTTTTTCAAAATACGAATATGAACCGTGATATAAAATCATTCCAAATCTCCGCCGTTTCGCTTTAGAATGTTATCCATATCTTCTATCACATACATTATATTTTCCAAATGTTCAGTTTCATAATGTTTATCCAAAAAATCCATTACCCCAAACTCCCGCAATTTAGGAAACACTATATCAGGAGTTAAATTTTTGGATTTTGCGTAGCGGCTAATGGCAAAAGAAAGCCAATACGCCTTGCTTGCATTGTTATGCTTTTGTTGTTGCATAATGAGTAATGTAGAAAAAATATTTTTTCCTAAGATACCTAAAAGTCGCTTCTGGCACTATTTTCCTTATCTCCTCAAAATTGCCGTCTTTCAAAAATTTCCTGACACGGCTTGCGCTAACTGCATTGGAGTCTTTTTCCAGCCTCGGTATCTCAACAACATCGCAGCCATATTCGGGCAATAGTTTTTTCATCTCTTCATTGTAATGCCTTGTTAAGGGGTCAAATGGTTCTTGCCCTACGAACCTTGTTTTGATGTTCAGCGTTGGAGCTATTGCTGCGGCAAATATGAGCAGGTCAAAACTTACATCTTGTTCTATTGCCTGTTCTTCGGAAACTGAGCTTTTGCCAAAATAAGCATCAAATGTTTGGGAAGAAATGATGAATTTGCCAGAAGGTAAAACTGTGATATTTTTCAAATCACTGGTGTTTTGTTTAACCAATTTGTATCTATCTTTGAATGAGAATTCAGATTTCAATTGATGAAAAACGGCTATTAAAATAAGCATTTTTTAAATTGCTTAATGTAGTATAATAATCAAAATTTTCCTTTATAAAAGCTAAATCCGCCATAAATAAATCTTTGTTTAGTATATTATTTATTTTATAAACTTTATAAAAACCGTATGGATCATTTATGATTTTTTTCTTGGATATGTCATAATCATAACGAAAATAAATTACAGTATTTTTAGTAAAGTTTGTTCTCTTGAAAATTTCATACAATTTTTTTATAATCTTTTCGTCCAAATTACTGACCAAAATATCAGCCTCTCTTCCATTTAATTCTTTAAGTAAAGATTTCAAGGTTAAGCATTTATATACTTTGCCACCTTCAACTACGTTTTTAATTTGCCTAGCATTCTTATCGCAAAAATAATCTGGAACAATTTTGTGACGGTCAAGAAACCTACGTCCGTTTGCTCCGGCACCGTAGATAACCAAAACTTTGTTTTTATCGCACAATGCGTCAAAATCGTTCCAACCTTTGTATAGTGGCATAAAATTCCCAAACTACCTTTTTAGACTAATATAGAATAAATAAATCGGAATTTTGCACAAAATAACCCTTTTCACAGCATTTTTTTCTACATTCTTTACATGCGCAAATTACATCAGAATCAAATTTTGGACTTGCTTAAAATTCTGGACAAGG
>CAZIMU010000044.1:0-11889 GCA_964540355.1 uncultured Fibrobacteraceae bacterium
TAAATGCCATATACGAGCCAATCATTGAAAAAGGCGAGGTCGTGGGAATGCTCTTTGTTGGTTCTTTGGCAGAAGACACAAAGAGGCTTATAGAGTCAATAAGAAAGCTGAAATACGGAGAAAGAGGAAGCGTTTTCGCCGTTGGCGGCAAAGGTACCCAGAGAGGGATTTTGACAATGTCAATAGATGGGAAAACGGATTACCAAAATGTTTGGGATTTGAAGAACTCCAAAGGGGATTACTATTGGCGCAAAATAATAGAGACCGGTAGTGAATTGCCAGAAAATTCAACCGAATATGTAGAGGTTGATTATAAGGATAGCAATGGCGATGAATACAAGCTCGCCGTTGTTGAAATGTATTATGCCCCTTGGAACTGGGTCATAGGTGTTTCCATTCCTAAAGCAGAAATAGGAAGGGCGAGCGAGGAGATGCAAAATTCGCTGAATGGAGCAATGGCACTCCTGAAAGAGCAGGTTTACATCACAGGGATAGTGATGTTTGTTTTTATACTTATTGTTTCTTTTGTTTTTTCCAAAAGCCTAACGAAAACGATTAGCCGTGCAATAGTTCTGTTTGATAAGATAGCCAAAGGCGATATGACGCATAGGCTTGAGATAACTAAAGACGATATAGGTGAAATGGCGCATCATTTCAATAAACTGATGGATAACCTGCATGGATTCATAAAGAAAGTGGTGAGCAATGTGGCAACCCTCAACGAGGCATCTGACAAACTTTTTGCTGTTAGCAATCAGGTGGCGGGTTCTGCCGAAGAGAGCGCATCTCATAGTGCAAGCGTAGTTAGCGCAACCGAGAAGGTATCAACAAACATAAACGCAATGGCAAGCGGTGCGGAAGCAGCATCGGCACACGTAACAGATGTGGCAAATGCGGTTAGCCAAGTTTCAACAAATATAAGCTCTATGGCAAGCGGTGCAGAAGCAGCATCGGCACACGTAACAGATGTGGCAAAAGTGGTTGGAGAAGTTGCAGAAAACATAAACGCAATGGCAAATGCAGCTGAAAAAGCCTCTACGAATTCCAACGAGGTGGCAGATGCGGCTAAACAAATGTCCGCTAACGTAAACACCATTGCAACATCTGTTGAAGGAATGAAAACAAGTATTGACCAGATAGCAGATAATGCCGATAAAACCCATAAAGTTGCAGACGATGCTACCATCAGGTCTCATGAAGCTACCGAAGCCATGAACAAGCTGGGTGCTGCCGCCAAAGAGATAGGGCAAGTTACCAGTGTAATTAAAAATATAGCGAACAAAACAAATTTATTGGCTCTCAATGCCACTATTGAAGCAGCCTCTGCAGGCGAGGCAGGCAAAGGCTTTGCCGTTGTTGCAGGCGAAATCAAGGAGCTTGCTAACCAAAGCGCAAACAGCGCAGACGACATAGCTCAACGAATAGAGGGCATCCAATTGAGTACAGACGAAGCTGTAACTGCTATAAATAATGTTTCGGATATTATTGCAAAAGTAAACGAGAGCGTGCAGTCCATATCCAATTATGTTGTTCAGCAAGCCAAGACAAGCAACGAGATAGCGAGCAATGTGGCACAGGCAAACTCAGGAGCCAAGTACGTAGCCGATTCTATGAGCGAGGTTGCCAAAGGCAACAAGGATATAGCAAACAACGCATTGCAGGCAAATTCTGGCATAGAGCGCGTATCTAAATCCATAAACGAGGTAGCCAAAGGCAGCAAAGAAATTGCCCAAGTTGCATCACAAGCGAATGCTGGCGTGGAACGTGTATCTAAATCCATAAACAGCGTTGCAAAAGGCAGCAAAGACATTGCCAACAACGCGGGCGAAGCAGCCAAGGGTGCTAACGTGGTTAGCCAAAGCATAGTGAGCATAGCTCAAGGCGCAAAAGATGGCGCTCAGGGCGCAAAGCAAATCAACCAAAGCGCAGACGAACTCGCAAAAATAGCCAGCGATTTGAAAAATGTTTTGAGCCAGTTCAGCGTGTAGATTACCACCTAAATAAAACGCAACCCCAATTCATGCCGCCGCCGATGGCGGGCAGGGCTACCAGCATACCTGGTTTTAGGCGGCCTTGCTGCTCTGCCTCGTAAAGAGCTATTGGTATGGAGGCAGAAGATGTGTTTCCGTATTTATCAACATTCACCATAACTTTTTCTTTTGGCAAACCGAGTCTTTTGCCTACGGATTCTATTATGCGTATATTTGCTTGATGCGGAACAAAAAGGTCTATGTCGTTTAGGGAAAGATTTGCACTTTCCAATGCTTTTTTGGTTATTGTGGCAAGCTCGGAAACAGCTAGTTTGTAAACGGCGGTTCCTTCCATTCTTAAAAAAGAAGCCTCTGCCCCAAGCGTGTTCAAATAGAGAATGTCTGTTAAATTTCCATTTGCAGAAAGAGCCGAACCTACAAACCCTCGCCCATTTTCTTCACTTGCACTCAACAGAATTGCTCCAGCTCCGTCTCCAAAAAGAACGCAGGTGTTTCGGTCGCTCCAGTCCATTATTCTGGAGCAAATTTCTGCGCCTATAACCAAAATGTTCTTTGCCTGCCCGCTTTTTATCATAAGAGCCGCCGTGTTAAGCGCAGGTGGAATAAAGCCGCAGGCTGCTGTTATGTCAAAGGCAAAAGCCTTGCCACAACCCAGTTTTGCTTGTATGTAGCAAGCCAAGGCGGGAAATTGCTTGTCTGGAGACATTGTGCCGGCTATAATGCCATCTATTTCTTCGGGAGAAATGCCCGCTTTTTCAATGGCGTTTTTTGCGGCAAAATAACCTATGTCTGCGGTTAAAATATTTGCATCTTTAATTACTCGCCTTTCGCGAATGCCTGTGTGGCTCGCTATCCATTCATCGTTTGTGTCTAAACCCTTTTCCTTTGCAAGATCATCATTTTTTGCAATATATTCTGGCAAATAAATACCAACTGATTTTATAACTGCATTCATATTAACTGCCAGTACTCTCCTTAATTGCCGATAGTTTTGCTTGTAATTTTGCAGGGACACCTGCTATTGCAAATCTATAGGCGGTAAATAGAGAATGGCGAATGGCTATGGAATCTGCCCTGCCGTGAGTTACTATGCCAACTCCGTTAAGACCCAGCAGCAAGCCGCCGCCGTGGTTGCGATAGTCCCAAAGCCTGTTGAATTCTTTAGATTTTTCGGTGTTCACTTCGCCAAACACTTCGTGTGCAAGCTCGTAAAAACCCTCCATAAGTTTTAAAATCACATTACCTGCATATCCGGGAGCAACCGCAACATCGGCGTGTCCCATTATGAGGTCTCTGCCTTCAATATTGCCTATGAAATTAAGGGGAGCCTGCTTTAGTAGCTTGTGAGTTTCTTGCAAAACCTCAGTGCCCTTTTTTTCTTCTTCACCCATGTTCACAAGGCCTACGGTGGGGTTTTTATAACCCATAACGGCTTCGGCATAAACGCTACCGCAAAGAGCAAAATCCACTAAAGTAGAGGGTTTTTCGTCAACATTCGCACCGCAGTCCAAAAGAATTGCTTGGCGTTTTGCGGTTGGAACAGCACAAGCAATGGCGGGTCTGGAAATATTAGCCGCACGCCCTAAAACCATAAGGCAGGCAGCCATCATAGCTCCCGAATTCCCAGCACTAACGCTTGCCTGAGCAAGACCCTGCTTTTGCAGGGCAACGCAAGTTACTATTCCAGACTTTTGCTTTTCTTTTATAACTTTGGTTGGGGATTCATCCATAGCCACAAGGTCTGGGGCGTCCACCACGGTTATTGCATCGCCGGAATAGCCGTTTTTTTTCAATTCTTCTTCAACTACTTTTTGCGGACCACAAAGCAGAATATCAAACTCACGCTCTGGATCGTTTGCAGCCAAAACCGCACCTTTAACAATCTGCTCAGGAGCTTCATCGCCGCCCATCGCATCTAGCGCAACCTTTATGCTATGCACTTTCTTTCACCTTCATGCGTTGAACGCCGTTGTAGTAGCCACAAGATTCGCAAATTCTGTGTGGGCGTTTTATTGCGCCGCACTGTTCGCATTTTGCCATTGCTGGAGTGTCTAGGGTGTAAGATTGGTGACGACGTTTGTCACGCCTTGTAGTGCTGGTTTTTCTTTTAGGAACAGCCATTTCAAATTCTCCTTACTTTACCGGAATCATGGGTTCCTGAAGTATAATCAGTTGCCTCACGGTTTCGGTTAAATCAACCTCGTTCTGACCGGCGGGAACTTTGATTGTGAAAAAATCTTCGCTTCCGTCGTCTTCTTTTTGCTCGGTTATACCCTGCTCCTGAAGCACTAGAACGTCTATTTCTATCTCAAAAGGACGTTCAAAGGGCTCCAAAGTGCGGGAACACTCAAACTCTTGCGAACCACTTACAATTCCCTTAACGGTAAAGCCGCCTTTTTCTCTATTAACGGCAAAATCGCAGTTTAGTTGCCCCTTTAATCGCAGTTCCTTAAACAAAATTGGTTCATCGTTTTCCAAGAGCGATAAACTATGTTCTGGCGCATTATTAACAAGGCAAATTCGCAATGTTGAGTAAATATAGAAATTTTAGTTTGGTTTGTCAAATAATTGCCGTTTTTTACAGTTTATTGACGTTCTTTTCAAATTCCCTTGACAAGTATGTTAATTTTTTCTACATTTATGTGAAATTTTAACATAATACGAGGTGTACAATGAAAATCCAAAAAATTTGCGTTCTCTTTGCTTTTGCGGCTTTATTTGCATTAAGCTCGTGTTCCTCTTCGGTTGCTTTCAGAGTGCTTGACAAAGAAACTAATGAGGATATCAAAGACTACAAAATACGTGTTCAAGGGCACGGAATAGATAAAGAAGTAGCAGCAGGTCAAAAAATTAAACTGAAAAATGGTATGTTTGCTCCAACCAGATATACAGCCGACATTGAAGCGGATGGATATGTAAAAAACGCAGACTATAAATTGCAAAGAAGGTTTTGCTTTTTTTGTTTTAAGATGTTTGGTACTGCGGGAAAACAAACTGTCTGGATGAACCGTTATACGCAAAATGATTCTCCAAGCAATGCTGAATCTGTAGAACCCAATCAAGAGCAATAAGATCAATTTCTATATTATCCCTTTAGCACGGGGGTGCTTTGGTTTCGACAGGATTCCAGACGCGCTAGTTGCATGCCGAGGTGGGCTGGCCTCGTAAAAAAGCCTAAAAAAGTTAATCGGCAACGATTACGCTCTCGCTGCTTAGGCAGTGACCGAACCTTTCCTCGCTCCTGCCGGGGAAGTAATTTGGACGTAATGCGGGATAGAGTTTTGCGCCTGCCTTAACGCAAAGCTTGAACCTCTAAGGCTAGCTCTTGCTATGCGCCAACCTTTATGGGCGTTTTCAAAAGCGAACCTTTAAATACAAAGGAAACGCATGTATGAGCGAACGCAGAAGGAATCTTGGACAGGGGTTCGACTCCCCTCACCTCCATTTAGCTACTGGTTAGCTGCTTCTTCGCCTTCTGCTTCTTCGCCAGAATCTGGAGTGCTTTTGCCTAGCAGGTCGTTTACGTCTATGGTGACGAATTTGTCTTTGGCATCGTAAAGAACCTTAAACCAGTACTTATACCCGCCTCTGCCTGAGCCCCAGCCAACTGTTATGCTACGCTCTTGGGCATTGCTAACAGAGGATGTTTTTAAGCGGGCATCGTCTCCGGTGCAGGCTTTGCCACCGCAACGCGGCAATTTTTGGGAATCTGCCAACTTTTTTACAAAAGCTTTGGATTTATCCGGGCTTTTCCAGGTGCTATCTACCAAGGACCACAGCAGATTGTTGTTATCGGTGATGTCTTTGACCTGCCCTATTTGGTATTTCGCCTTTTCCTGAATGGGTTTAACGAATTCCTGAGCTTGCTTTGTGGCATTGCCCTTGACCATAAAGACAAGAGCTAAAAGCATCACATTGAGAATGACGGAAGCGATCATCGCATTTTTTTTATTCATAGGGATAAATATAGTAATTTTGGCAGCAAAAAATGTGAAATTTGGCTAAAATGCTAGGCTTCTGCCAAAATAGCCCGCTTTTCCCCTAAAATCCTTGTGTAAAACAAAACGCCTTCTTTTTCGCCTTTTGGCGAAAGGCGGTGAATTTCTGCTTCTGGAACAACCTCAACTCCGCGTTTTTTCAAGGTGAGTTTTCCAATGCCGTGTTTTTTCAGCATAGCTTTTACATTATTTGTGGAAAGGCTGCTTTGGTCTATAACCTTGTACGCCGCAAATCCTTTATGTTCAAGCGGTAATTCCTCGCAAGAGAGATAAGCAAGGGTGGAATCTATTTGCCAAAAACCACATTTCTTTGCCTCGTTCAAAAATAGGTGGCTGCGAACCAAAACAGGAATAGGTTCCAAAATAAAATTTCCCAATTTTTTTATATCCAAACTCGTATTTTGCAATTCATCTTTTTCGCACTGCCATTCAAAAGTTTCTCCCTCGCAAATAGCAGCA
Source organism: uncultured Fibrobacteraceae bacterium (assembly GCA_964540355.1). Lineage (GTDB taxonomy): Bacteria > Fibrobacterota > Fibrobacteria > Fibrobacterales > Fibrobacteraceae > Fibrimonas. The sequence goes on from CAZIMU010000044.1 coordinate 6,449, forward strand.
GCCTTAATAATCCCTTTCCCAAACACACCGGTTAACATAAGGCACTCCCTGCAATCCTTTGCATCTCCCAAATAAAGAATATCACTCTCCTTTGGGAGTTCTTCTTCTGGAAAGGCGGGGGGAAGTTTCACCATTCCTCCGCGAAATTTTTTGGAAAGTTCGAGTATATTTTCAAAATTCGGATTTAGGTCCCCTCGCCTTGCGGGGTCTATGCAAAAAAAATCTCCGCTTTTTGCTTCCAAGGCATTTTGCAAAATTGCTCTGTGAGGTTGTTTCAAACGTTCCATATTTTCGTTGAACATCAAAACTCTTTCCGGTGCAATATCCACGCCGCTTGCAACAATGCCGCTCGGTAGCCAAAAACTATCCCCGCCCATGCCGCAGCACAAATCGGCAATTTTAGCCCCACTTTGCCACATCTTTGCTTTGTATTCAGAAATATCCTTTGCGGTTGCCTGTTCAAAAGCCAGCCTATCGCAAATCAAATCAATGTTTTGCAAACAAAATTTTTTCCTGAGCTTTGGCAAAATTTCAAGATAATGAATTAAAGCGCGCCTCTCTTGCTGGTTATATTTTTTGGAAAGTTCGGCAGAGAGTTTCAACGTATCTTTTAGCAAGGGCAAACATTCTTCTGCAATAGAATGTATTTCTGCTTTCCGCAAAAATTCCAGTGCCTCCAAAGGAAGGCTATCTTCGTTCATTCTCTAAATACCATTTGTACAATTTCTCAACACCTTCTTCAATCTCAACTTTGTGCCTCCAACCCATAGATTGAATTTTGCTGACATCGCAGAGTTTGCGCATTGTGCCATTGGGTTTTGAGCTGTCAAAAATAATTTTGCCATTGTAGCCTATTGTCTTTGCCACGAGTGCTGCCAAATTTGCTATGCTTATTTCTTTTCCTGTTCCTATATTTATATGGCTTTTGACATCTGCGTAATTTATGTTTTCCAAGCAATAAACGCAGGCATCTGCCATATCTTCGCTCCACAAAAACTCACGCAAAGGCTCGCCCGTTCCCCATAGTGCCAAAACATCTGCCCCTTCGCATTTTGCCTTATGTATTTTGTAAATCATCGCTGGCAAAACATGGCTGTTTTCTGGGTGGAAATTGTCGTTTGGACCGTAGAGATTTGTTGGCATAACGGCTATATAGTTTGTGCTATATTGCAAATTGAAACTCTCGCACATCTTTAAGCCAGCAATTTTCGCTATGGCATAAGGCTCATTTGTTTGTTCCAACTCGCCTGTTAAAAGCGCATTTTCTGGCATTGGTTGTGGGGCGTTTTTGGGGTAAATGCAGGTGCTGCCCAAAAACAGAAGTTTTCTCACGTTATGCCTAAAGCTCTCCCCAATAACATTTTGCTGTATTTGCAGGTTTTCATAGATAAAATCCGCGCGGTAGGTGTTGTTGGCAATTATTCCCCCAACTTTTGCCGCAGCCAAAACCACAAATTCCGGCTGTTCCTTGTCAAAAAAATCCTTTAGCAAATTTGGATTGAGCAAATCAAGCTCTGCATGGCTTTTGCCTATTAAATTGGTGTAACCCTTATTCTGCAAAGAACGCCAAATAGCAGAACCCACAAGCCCTCTATGTCCAGCAATATAAATTTTAGAGGTTTTATCCATGATTTTTCTTAGTCAGTTTAATATCGTTTTCAACCATTATCCTAACCAACTCTTCAAAAGAAGTTTTTTTAGGATTCCAGCCTAGCAAGGTTTTGGCTTTGGTTGGATCGCCTAATAGTTGTTCAACCTCTGCTGGTCTAAAGTATTTTGGGTCAACTTCAACAATAACGTTTCCTGTTTTAGCGTCAATGCCTTTTTCCTCCACTCCCTTTCCCTCCCATTTGAGTTCAATTCCCACATTCTTGAATGCAAGAGTTGCAAACTCTCTAACTGAATGGTGTTCACCTGTGGCTATAACAAAATCTTCTGGCTCTTTGTGCTGCAAAATTAGCCACATACATTCAACATAGTCTTTTGCATATCCCCAATCCCGCAAAGAACTCAAATTGCCCAAATATAGCTTGCTCTGCAAACCCAAAGAAATGCGCGCTGCGGCAAGTGTAATTTTTCTGGTTACAAAAGTTTCACCGCGCCGCTCGCTTTCGTGGTTAAAGAGAATACCGTTAACAGCATACATTCCATAACTTTCGCGATAATTTTTTGTTATCCAAAAAGCGTAGAGTTTTGCAACTCCATAAGGAGAACGCGGATAAAAAGGAGTACTCTCTTTTTGAGGAATTTCTTGAACTAAGCCATAAAGTTCGCTTGTGCTTGCCTGATAAATGCGAATTTCCTTTTCCATGCCCAAAATTCGTACAGCTTCTAAAAGGCGGAGCGTTCCTATTGCATCTGCTTCTGCGGTATATTCCGGCACATCAAAAGACACTTTCACGTGGCTTTGCGCTGCTAGGTTGTATATTTCATTTGGCTGAACCAGTTGCAAAATACGAATCAGCGAGCTGGAATCGGTCATATCGCCATAGTGCAGGTTCACAAGCCGTTTTTGCTTCATATCGCGCACCCATTCGTCCAAATAAAGGTGCTCTATGCGCCCAGTATTAAATGAGCTGCTACGGCGCATAATGCCGTGAACCTCATAACCTTTTTCAAGCAAAAACTCCGCTAAAAACGACCCGTCCTGACCTGTTATGCCAGTGATAAGAGCTTTTTTCATAGAGAGGAAGATAGAAAATTGTTTAGATGCTTAAAACATCGCTCGTATTAAAATAGATATACCGCCTAAATTCCATGAATCCAATATTGCGTTTTCAGCACTGGATTTAGCGTTTATACTTAAAAAACCCATATCGCCAAAAATAGACAATCTTCCCCATTCCCAAAAACGATAGCCCAAAAATATTCCATATCCATTGCCCAAAGGATCAAAATCTGCTTTTGCCTTGCCCCAAGAGGAATTGATCCCCGTTGGTGGAAGCAGCCAATAATAACGCAAGAATATGCTAAAATAATCGTTGTCCTTTAGACTGATTAATTTTGGGGAAATGAGCAAGCGATATTCCGCAAAAACTGGAAATGCCTTTATGATGTACTCAAAATGATGAATTGTGCCTTCCTTGTCTGTTAAAATAACAGATTCATTATCATACAAAAAACCCGCTCCCAAACCCAAAGAATGTACATCGTTGAATTGCCAGATTATGCCCGCTGATATTGGAAAAAACAAATTAACCGTTTCAAAATCCTGTTTTATGGGTTGGGTATAATTCCCAGAATCCTTATTTGTTTTATAATCATCATCGTATTCTTTGAATTTGGTATTCAAGCTATCTCGGAATTTTGAACCTTCCTTAAAAGTTATGAACTGCGCTCCAACCGAGATAAAAAAATGCAACCCCGATTTTATTCTTGTGGAATCTATGACTGTAGTATCTATGGGAGCAGTTTTAACCGTAGAATCTTTAACTGAAGTATCTTTAACCGCAGTATCTGAAGAAACAGCTTTAACTGTAGTATCTTTAAAGGCAGTGTCAAGAGTTTTTTTAACAATAGAATCCTTAACAACAGAAGTGGAACTTTTCGGCAATAAAACAGAAGAGGAACTTTGCGAAAACGCTATTCCAAAAAAAACCAAGAAAAAAAATACAAAATTTCTCATTTTATGCTGCTTGGGTGTAAACGCAATATAGAAATTTCTACCTTACCCGCAATGCCCTTCACGAAAATAACAGAATATGCAAAATTAGTTCGCCTAAGCCACACGCTTTTTGCGCTTCCTTTTGCTCTCGCCTCAATGCTCGCCGCCGCAAACGGACTGCCTTCCGCAAAAGTTTTTTTGCTGATTTTGGCTTGTATGTTTGTCGCAAGGAATGGAGCAATGGCATTCAATAGGCTTGCTGATGCCAAGTTTGACTCGCTCAACCCCCGTACGGCTTCAAGGCATTTGCCGACAGGCAAATTATCAAAAAGTGGAGTAATTGTTTTTATAGCACTCAACGGAGCTACATTCGTTTTTTTCGCTTGGCTTTTAAACCCCTTTGCCTTTTATTGCTCTTTGCCACTGTTCTTGTTTTTGCTCTCTTACTCGCTTTGGAAGCGTTTTTCTTCTCTCTCGCATTTTATGCTGGGCTTTGCCATTGGGGCAAGCCCGCTCGGAGCTTGGATTGCGGTTAGGGGAGAACCTGCGATTTTTCCGATTATGCTTGGAATTATATTGGCATTTTGGATGGCAGGTTTTGATATAATTTACGCGAGCCAAGATATGGAATCTGACAAAGCCGTGGGTTTACATTCAATACCTGCAAAATTTGGAATTGAAAAATCAATGAGAATTTCCCTTTTTTGCCACATAACTATGCTACTCCTCGCCGCGTTCACAGGAGTTCATTGGAATTTAGGACTGCCTTGGTTAATTTCTTTTGCTGTTATTTCCATAGCTCTTATATATATGCACCTTTTTAGAAAATCAAATGATTTGGACTGCATGAACCGAGATTTTTTTTTGGCAAATATAGCGATAAGTTTTTTAGTTTTGTTAGGACTTGGAACCTCAATTTTTATTGGAGACACAAATGCGTTTATTCCCTAATATGCCCGGCAATGCCAATTTTTGGCGCAAATGGAATGTATTTTGGATAATGTTCACCGGTGCCTGCTTGCTGACAATGCGTTTTTTTGAAGCCGTGCCAGAAGTGGTGGATAACGCCGAAGACCTTATGTGGTTTGGCTTTATCGGTTTAGCACTTGGTTTTATTGTGCAATTTTTCCGAGGGCGAAAATAGGTGCGCTAACGGCGCGCAACCTTGTGGGGCCAAGTGATAGAAAGCTGGCATTTTTATTTTTCATAACTTCAAGTTCGGCTTGAGAAAATCCGCCTTCGGGGCCTATTATAATTGACAATGGATAATTGATGGCAGATAATGAGCTATTGCCTATTTGGTCGCAGACTATTAGGTTGCCTTTGAAGTTTTCCAGAAATTCGTTTAGGTAAACGGGGGCTTTTATCTCTGTTAGCCAGGATTTGCGGCTTTGTTTAAGTGCCACAAGGCTTTTTGATTCCATTCTGCGGCGCAACCTGCCTAGTTCGGAATCCCTCGGTTCTTGGCTCCTTTCTGTTCTAAGCAGGTGAATTGCAGCAAGCGGCATTTGAGCTACATGGAATGTAATTTCCTCTTCTCCATAATCTGATAAACACCCTATTGCTAAATGAACTTGAGGACGCGGTTCTTGCTCGCTTATGCTTTTTATATAAACTTTGCAAGCATCTTGAGCCACCTCTGCAAGCTCGGCATCTGCAAATCTGCCCTTTCCATCGCATAAAGTTAGAGTATCGCCCTTATGCGCTCTAAAAGACTTGGTTATATGGGAACTTTCGGTTTGGCTTAAAGTGGCTTCGCCAAGCGTTAAAGTATCTAAAAAAAAGTTGCTATCTATATGCACAAGAAGAGGGAGAGGGATTCGAACCCTCGTTACGT
>CAZIMU010000045.1:0-11699 GCA_964540355.1 uncultured Fibrobacteraceae bacterium
TTCGTCAATTTTGTCGCTTTTTGAAATAAATTATTTTTTATCGGACAACACTGAGAAATTTGTGAATGGTTTTTTCTATATTTCCTTTTATGTTTTTGACAAAGTTAAAAGAAATCGCAAAAAAAGCCCTGCGTGAACCGTTGTTTTACGTGCTTCCCCTGTTGGCTATTTTGTATTTGATAGCAGTTCCAGCCAAAATGGAAATTTCTGACGTTAAAATAACAAGAGACGAAATAACAGAAAACATAAAATTACCTTATTTGGTTGCTATGGCAGCCGGTGAAGTGTTTATAATATCTTACGATTTATCTGTTAAAAATAAAAAAGATGCAAAATTTAATGTGATTCCTGATGATTGCATAGAAGAAATTTTGATCAATGGCGAAACATTTCCGCTTGATGGCATTAATGGGCTTTGCGATTATTCAAAGGGGGCATATTTTGATTTTTCAAAATATGTTAAAGAAGGCTTGAATCATTTTGAATTTCGCATAAAGAATAGCGTCTTAAGTCCGGCTGGTTTGAATGTTAAAATACCTTACAAGGTACTCCGATCGATTTCGTTAACACAGCATATTTTTATTTTGCTTTTTTTGTTTTTAATTGTGTTGATTTTAAAAAAGCTGAAAGTGAGCAAAGAGACAATTTTTGCTTGTGTTTTGAGTTTCCCTTTTGTGATTTATGCTTTTGTGGAGTTGTGCCTTAGAATTAATTATGAACTTTCGGGGGTATATACTTGGGATACTACAATTTATTGGGCTGTTGGCAGGGGGATAGTGAACGGCATTGCTCCTTGGAGCGGGCTTTTTGACATTAAACCACCTGGAATGCATCTTTTAAGTGCATTTTCTTTTAAATTTTTTGACAGTTCCGTTTTTACGAATTTCTTTCAGGTACTTGTTTTAATTTTGACAGCCGCTACCCCAACAGTTGCTTATTTTTTGTTGTCAAGTCATCGTTCTGCCAAAAAACTTGCTTTTTCTCTGCTTGCTGGATTAATGCTCGCGTTGTACAGTGCTGAACGTTCTGGCGAAGTTCAAATAGAATCTTTTGGTGCAGCTTTTGCTTGCATGGCGGTGCTTGCAATGGCAATGCCTAATTTTGAGAAAAGAAGAATATTATGGACATCCCTTGCTGCTATTGGGCTTTTAGGAGCTTGTGGATTTAAGGAACCGTTTTTATTTCCGCTTTTTGGGGTTTCTTTAATTTTCTGCAAAGACATAAAAGATTGGTTTTATCGTTTTGCTTTGCCTTTGGCTATTGCTGTTGCGGTTGGAGTTTTGATTCTGCTGATTTGTGGTTGGCTAGGCGGTTTTTTGCAATATCTTGAATTTATGTCTTCTACCCATATTTCTAGGTATGGTTCTCCTTTTCGCAGGGCTATGGATTTTTCTCATTTATACAATGATATGAACGCATTTTCTTGGGGGCTTGCCATTGCTGTGTTTGCTCTTTTATCTTTGCCTTTTATAAAAGCAAATTCAAAATCAGATGAATATGCTTTATTTACAAAAATTATATTTTTAGGGGCAGCTTTCTTTTTAACTAATTATTCTGTGGGTCTTGGCGGGGAATATTATAATCATCACCATGTATTTGCATTGCCTTTTTATATGGCTTTAGTTTTGTTTTTATTAAAAGAATGGAATGGAGAAAGCTCTGGAGTTGCTAAATTGGGTTTAGCAAGTTTTGTTTTTTTTGCAATAGCTACATTGAATTTGCCAAACCTAAATTTTGATGGACGGAGTGAATATTTGAACAATTCGGCAAAAGAACCTAAGCTAGTTGCAGATTATTTAGATTCTAAAATGAATGAATTAAATATAGACAGATATGCTTTTATCGGTTTCAATGGTCCAGAAATTTATGGATGGACTAAACATTCTCCAATGGGTCCGTATTTTATTCAAGACCCCAGATGGTTTAGCGGGATTCCTAATTTTGGAGATTCTTTGATTTCTATCATAGAAAAATCGGATATTGTAGTAGTTTCTAATATGTGGAAAGAAATTGCACCACAGGCAAACCGGATTCTTGCCGAGCAATTTACGAAACAGCGAGTAAATAAGTACGAGATGTATTTCCGTAAAAAAAAAAAGGGAGTCCCAAAAAAAAAATTTTCCCCCCCCCCCCCCCCCCCCCTGAGGCGGACTCCGCGTGTATTGTATTTACGCTTCGTTTTTGTACATTGCCATTCTTGGGCTTGAACGCTCGTTTGTGTTTTTCCGTAATAAACGCACGGCGCTTAGACGAGGCTTCGCTTGCTTTGTTGCAGCAAATTTGCTTTGGCTTTTTGCTTGGAATATAGCCAACCACCCATACGAATATGTTTATTTCAACATAGTTGGGCAGCAGCAATTTGCCGAAAAATCTTTTTCATTGGATTATTGGGATGTTTCGTTTATTGATTTGATACGTTATGCTTTGGCAAATGATGATAAAAAAAATCTCAAATTTACATATGCTGAAAGTAGCGTATATCTTATGCTTACAGAGGCAGAAAAAAACGTGTAATGCGGGTTCCTATAGAATATGCAGATTATTTAATTCAGGATACACGTTTGCCATATAAAGAGAGAGGATGTCCTTCTGGATTTATGGAAAAAACTGCTATAACTGTGGATGGTATGAAAATTTCCCGTTTATGTAAAAGGGAACTCCAATGGCACCAATCGGTCAGCCCCTCTTGAGTAAGCTTTAGAATAAAAAACAAAAAAGATATAAAAAGCTTGACATTTTAAAAAAAAAATTCTATATTGTATTCTATGAATCTTTATAATAGAAATTTTACGAATATCGTTCATTATGTTCTTGACAACATTTTTCCGCCATTTATTCGCGATAGTAAATATTTTATTTATCCGCTTATGTGGCTTGCTTACGGGCGCGAAGCTAAACTTCTTCTTGAGTTCAAAGAGAAGTTTCCTTTTATGAGCGATTCTGAACTTGCAGAATACTATAGGCGCATTGTGAATATACCTTTACACGTTAAACGTGAAACAGACCTTAATAGTGCATCCGTAGAGTATATATTAAAAAACGTGAGTGATATTACAGGTAAGGTCTTGGATGTAGGTTTTGGAAGCGGATATTTGCTCAATGAAATAGCGAAACAGAATCCTAATGTGCAATGCCATGGTGCTGACTTTGTCGTACGTCCCATACAATGTACCGCGCCGATTGAGGTGCATGAGGTGGACATAACAGAGATGCCTTTTCCCGATCATTCATTTGATATGGTTCTTTGCACTCATGTACTAGAGCATCTTCGAGATCCAGATAAAGCACTCAAGGAATTAATTCGAGTGACAAAAAAACGTTTGATTATCGTGCTTCCAAACCAACGGGAATATCGATATACAATAGATTTTCATGTAAATTTTTATCCATACCTTTATTCCATCAAACGTTTTATAGGTATAGAAAATGCCATATATCTTAATTTAAAGAGGGATTTTTTGTGTCGTGTTGATTTTGATTAATTAAATGAGGAACCAACTTTTAATATGCAACTCGTGTTATCCATAATAATCCCGTGTAAAAATGAAGAATCTTCTATTTTGGAGTTTTATGCAGAAGCTAATAAATTTATTCCAGCAGAAAGTGAATTTATTTTTATAGACGATGGTTCAACAGATAATACCGCAGAAGTTATGAAAAACCTGTCGAAGAAAGACAATAGAGTGCGTTACATTATTTTATCCAAAAATTTTGGAAAAGAAGCGGCAATGCTTGCGGGTTTGTCAAAAGCAAAAGGCGATTTTTTAGCTATTATGGATGCAGATTTGCAAGACCCGCCAGATTTAATTCCACAAATGCTTAAGATTACTCAAAGCGGCGAAGCGGACTGTATTGCAACTAGAAGGGTGAGCCGTAAAGGTGAGCCTATTATCCGTTCTTTTTTCGCTTACCTTTTTTACAAAATCATGCGGAAAATTTCAGACATAAATATAGTGGATGGAGCAAGAGATTTTAGGTTTATGTCTAGAAAATATGCAAACGCTATTTTACTTCTTGAAGAGAGAACTCGTTTTTCAAAAGGCATTTTCCCTTGGATTGGTTTTAAAACAAAATGGTTTGAATATGAAAATGCAAAGAGAATTTCTGGCGAAAGCAAATGGTCTTTTGGGAAGCTTTTTTTGTATTCCTTAGACGGTATTGTGGCATTTTCTGCAAGGCCTCTTGCTGTAGCAAGCATAATCGGGATATTAATGTTTTTAGCTTCTTGCTTGTCTATTATATTTATTGTTGTACAGAAAATTATATATGGCAATCCTGTTAGCGGTTGGGCAAGCTCAAGTTGCATAATTCTTTTTTGCAGCGGAATACAACTGCTCACAATAGGAATTTTAGGGCAATACCTAGCAAAAATCTATACAGAAGTTAAAGCGAGACCGCATTTTATAGTTAGCGAAGAAAATTAATGAAACTCACAACAATTTTTGACGCAAAATTTTTCAAGTTTATTCTTGTTGGAATAATCAATACTATTGTAGGTTTGGCTATAATGTTTTCGCTTTACAATATAGCGCATTTGAGTTATTGGGTTTCCTCTGCTTGCGCTTATTTTTTTGGCACCATCTTAAGTTTTTTTCTAAACAAGTATTTTACATTTACCGTAAAAGAATGGAGTTTGTTTATGGTAATTGCATTTATTTTAAATACGGTCATTTGTTATTTCATTGCTTATGGGTTAGCAAAACCCTTGATAAACTATTTTTTGCAAAGCGAGCCGCAAAACATTCGCGAAAATGTAGCTTTATTCGCAGGAATGTGCTTATTTACGGGTTTGAATTATTTGGGGCAGAGATTTGTGGTGTTTGCTAGGGGTAAAGATGAAAATTCTGGATAGAGCTTGCTAGTGATGGTATAAATTTCTATATTATTATTTAACACAAAAAGGAGTTTTTTATGGCTGAAAATCGTAGCTACAAAAATACTGGCGAGTTTTTAAATTACGCAATTGGTATATCGTCCAAAGACGATTTTGATAAAGCAATGCGTTTGGATAACACCGATGAAGATATTGACAATATTGAAGTTATGACTTTGACAAAGGATGCGATAGAAGCCTATGACCGATGCTAAATTTGATGAAATTTGGAACAATATAACAAAACCGATATTAGAACATAGGCGACTTAATAATAAACAACTTTACATCCCAGTTCGTATAGAAGATTTGCAGAATAAAGTGAAATTAAGATATAACTCTTTGAGAATTCCGAGTTTTCCAGGACTCAAGAATAGCACTTTAATTGATTCCTATGATTCATACTTAACTCAGACAATAAAAATTTTGTATTATGAACAGATGTCTAACAATTTAAGTATTCTTGAGCTTGCAAATATATTCCGCTTGCTTGAGCAATATACGGACTCAGTTTACAAAGATTTGTAGTTTTTAATAGGAGTGAAAATGAAAAAGATATTGCGTGAACCCCTGCTTTACCTGCTGCCTCTGTTTGCGGCTTTATATTTGATAATTACCCCAGCCAAAATGGAAATGTCAGACATAAAAATAACGAGAAACAATATAACAGAAGACATAAAATTGCCCTATTCGGTTGGCATGGTAGATGGTGAAACGTTTTCCATATCTTTTGATTTATCGGTTAAAGATAAAAAAACTGCAAAATTTAATGTGATACCAGATGACTGCATACAGGAAATTTTGATTAACGGCGAGAAATTTCCATTAGATGGCATTAGCGGGCTATGCGATTATCAAAGAGGTATATATTTTGATTTTTCTGAATATGTTCAAGAGGGTTTAAATCGTTTTGAATTTCGTATAAAAAATATCGGCGGGCCAGCTGGACTACGAATTGAAACACCTTACAACGGATTCAGAGGAATTTCTTTGATACAAATTATTTTTGTTTTGCTTTTACTTTTTTGTACCTGCTTAATTTTAAGAAAATTTAAATTCAAATTTAGGGTAATCTCAATTATATTGCTGGGAATAGCAGTGCGTTTGGTCGTATATACGTATACAGGCCCTTTGCAAAATCCTTATGATGTGGGAGCGCATTTGCATTATATACAAATAATTGCCGAAGAAAAACGCATACCAAAAAGCAATGAAGGCTGGAGCACTTTCCATCCGCCATTATATTATGTTGTCTCTGCCGTAATAAAAAATGTTACAGACAGATACGATACTAACTTAACTAGTAGAGTTTTACAGCAAGAGAGTCTTTTGATTTCTTTTGTAAGCGTTGTTTTCGCTGTTGCGTTAATTATCAATTTATTTGGAAATTGTTGGGCAGCATATTTAGCCTCTCTTGTTGCTGTGCTTTGGCCAGGTTTTGTTTTAGCAGCACCGAGAATAGGCAACGAGGGCTTATTTTATTTAGGTGCTTTATTTTGCATGCTTTTTGCGCAGAGATACTGGCGTTTGCATAAAAATTTAGATATATTTTTAGCTTCCCTTGGAGCCGCCATTGCTTTAGCAGCCAAATCCACAGGTTTTGTTATTTTGGGCGTTTGGGTTATTGTTTATATTTTGAGTGCATTGCGTTCCTTGAGAATTGGTTCCTTGAAAACATTGTTTGTATCGGCATTTATAGTTGTGTTGTTTACAGGTTTTTCAAATTATAGATCTATTATTGAGGTTTTTGAAGGAAAAAAATTTGAGCTTGTTGGGAATACCAGCGGATTAAATGGCAATTTACGAGTTAATAACACGGCTGGTAATTATTTGTATTTTGATATTCGAGACTATTTGCTTAATCCCTACACTTCTCCTTGGACTGATGAAGGTGGCAGGCAATATTATTGGAATTATGCCTTGAAAACATCTCTATTTGGGGAACTCAGACCATTGAATTCACCTATTGGATATACAATGGCAACATTTTTAAGCATCTTTGCTTTGCTTATTTTTGCGCTAGCTTTATGGGGCATAATACACGCAAAATTCAAGGATTTCCCTCCCTTGTTTTTTATGGTATTTTTATTCGCTGCGCATATTTATTTACGAATTATGAATCCTTTTTCTTGCGCAAACGATTTCCGTTATATTTTTCCTGCATTGTTCCCGCTTGTTTATTTTGCCACGCGTGGGGTGCAAATTTTGGAAAATCAGCGGTTGAAAAAATTTTCATATATAAGTATGCTTGCTTTTGCCGCTTTGTCTTTTGCATTTATTGTTGGGCAAGCAATTTAACCACCCTCATTCCATACACAGGCCCCTCTGCTCTTTCCCTATACAAACCCACCGCTTTTACAAAATGCGGAGCGAGTTCAAAACTTCCATACATGGAATTAGACTCACTGTAGAGCCACTCGCCAACATCATCGTTTAATTTTTCTATTTCGCCATTTTCTTTTGCCTGTAGCCATTCTTCTTTAGTTGGCAAACGGTATCCTGAGCGGTTTTCCAAAACTTTTATATTTGGTAGCCAGAAAAGAGAATCTTCTGTGAACACGGGCTTATCATATTTATAAAGCGTATCTAAACCCTCTTCAAGCGACATTTTATTGCACAATAGAATTGCATCGTAATAACTTATGCCCGTATATAAAAGCTCATATTTGCCAATTTGCAAAATGGGTCTGCTCTCTTCCGAACTGGAAGAAGAAACTTCAATCTTCATCTCCGAACTAGAAGAAATTTCCTCTTGGACTAAAGGAATTTCTATGTACTCCAACTGCATACAAGCGATAAAAACCAAACCGATTGCCACTAGTATTTTTTTCATATCCACATCTCCCACTTAAAAGGTTCAAGATTATTGCTGCCAAGCCAAAAGTTCTCAGACAATTTATTGCTCATAATTTTATCATCTGCTTTTGTGCTAAATTTAATTTTTATTTTAAAAGGAAATTTATCCATAATAAAATTCTTTTTTCTTTTCAATTCAATGCTGTGTTCCAGCGGAATATTTTTTACCTCCACACGCATAGCCTCTGTTATGCTAGTGCAAAATTTTCCGAGTAGCTGCGAGTTGTTCAAATTTGCCTTGCCAAGGACAATAGGGTTTGGATTTTTGATTCTGAGCGGTTCAAAACAATAAACGGATATTTGGGCATCTGGAAACATTTTTACAAAAAAACGACGCAAATATTCTGAAGAAAATTTTTCGTTATAAGAAGCAAAACGCTCTTTCCATTTTTCATTTCCCAGCTTTTGCAATAAAAAAGAACTTTTCTCCAATAATGCTTCAAATCTCAGCATTGATATTTGGTGCTGCAATGAGTTCAAAAATTCCGCTAGTTCAAGGGAATTTTCGTTCTCTGTTCTTATGCCTCTCAAAAAATTATCTGGCAGGGGAGAGTCTGCGCCTGTTAAGCTCATTTCGTTTACGGCGAGCAAAACTTCTTTTTCTTTGGTCTCAACAAAGTCTATATCTCCAAGTGGGTGTTTTAGCGAGTTGCTTGCGACTATGCGGAGTTTTTTGTCGCTTTTCTCCATTAAAAAATTGAATACCCATTCAAAGAAAGAATTCTTTATTCCCATTTTAGCTCCATTCCAAAGGGTTCAATGCGCAAAATAAGTACAACAACCATATTGCAAATAAAAATTTTTTTGAATAGGCAAAAAAGCATTCCGCCAAATACCTTTAAAATTCCGGGGTTATCTATGGAGTTTAGATTCATAATTATTTTTATGTTTGCCGCGGGAACAAGGCAGCCTTTATGCACTGAGCTTTTGTTTTGCAAAGAAATATTTTTTATGCTTTGCACCAAAAAGTTGCGTTTTCCCTGTGCGTTCCAAAGCTGAGTTTCAAGTGCGTTCTGTAGAGCATTGCCTTCAAAAAATTGCAGATAGTTTTTCTGCAAGAGTGAGAGTATTTGCCATTCCATAGAGTTGTTGGATTGTGGTGGCAAAAATGGAGTGGAATTCAGCACGGAATAAATTTCGCACATTTTCATTCCTGTATTTTTTGCTTGCAAAGGAGAGCCTTGTTCCAAAGACGTGGCCTCGTTGCCATCGCAAACAAGGGCAGAGATGGAGATAGTGTCTGTGTTAGCGGGCAAGTTTGCAAAACTTATTTTCTCTGAGCCGTTGTAGCGATATTCAATTTCTTTGAAATTTGCCTCTCCTGCGTTTCCTGCCAAAACGCTGCACAGTTTTAATATGCTTTGCCTTTCTTCCAATGCAAAAATTTTCGCTTCAATATCACCGTAGCCTATTAGGATTGGTTCCAAATTTTGCTCAAAAGCGTTTTCTATTGGCAGAACATTTAGTTTGAAATTTTCTGCACTTATACTCAAAGAAATTTCTTTTGGAATTTTTTTTGAAAAGCGAAGTTTGCTGGGCAATTCTTCCATATAAATATATCTGAATTTTTCTTCAAAGCAAAAAAAGTCCCTGCAAAGTTCCCAGGGATTTTGCTGTTTTGCAATTATATAGGGCTTGGGGGCAGGGCTTGCGTATTCCAAAATGAAATGCCACAAATTCCAAGCGAACTCGCTTTCGCCATCGATATAAATTATCCAAGGCCCGCTGCCGCTGCTTTCAAATTCAATGCAGTCAAAACCCCCAAAGTCTTGCACGGCTTTGGCAGATGCAATTTTTTGTGCGGGGTTTAATGTGTGGCCACCTGCAACCCGCCAAAAGAATGGTTTTTCCCTTGGGTTCTTGCTTTTGGAGCAAAGAAGGGAGCCGCATGGAATTTCCCTTTTTTGGTTATCGTTTGGCGAGGGAATAATTTGCGCAAGCGAGCGACATGGCAACGGGAGTAGCAGTTCCGGCGCAACGCTCTCCACAAAATCTCGCGCAATCTCATTCTCCGTTTCCGCCATCTCTTGGCGAATCCTAGCAGTTAAGGCAGCAAGCCCAGACAAAATTTCTGTTTGGTTCACAACGAACCTCAATTAAAGATAAAACCGTGGTTTTATCGCCGATATAATAAATTCGCTCCCTTTAGAAGTTAATATAGAAAAAAAGATGGTTTTATATATTTCGGTTATGAAATACGAAAGTAAATATGAAATCGGGAAAATCCTTGAATCGGGAGAATCGGGGTTCTGACAAAATGTTAAACATCGTATTAAAACTCCTCGTTCTTTCTTGGCGGGTGAAATTTGAAAAACCTTTGCCAACTGGTGAACCTGTGGTGATAGGTTTGTGGCACCAAGATTTGCCTGCTTGCCTAGCAGCTTTTAAATATAGGAATATAGCGGTTTTGATAAGCAAAAGCAATGATGGGAGCAAATTCGCAAAACTCTCTAAAAGCCTTGGCTACGATGTTTTTAGGGGGTCTGGGAGCGGGGGGCAAAGCGAGGTTAGGCATTTGCTGAAAGCCTTGAGTGAAGGCCGCTCGGCAGGCATGGCTTTAGACGGACCAAAAGGGCCGGCACTCATAGCTAAACCAGGTGCGGAGTGGCTCTCTCGCAAAGCTACCAAGCCGCTTGTGGAGGTTAATGTAAAATACAGCCACGCTATTAGGCTAAAAAAATCGTGGGACAAAACCTTTATCCCTTTGCCGTTTAGCAGAGTTTTTATTTACTATAGTAGGTAATGATTAACTTAATGTTAGGGATAAGGGATATTAGTCCCATGTCCCAAACACTTGAGTATGAATTTTCACATTTACTATATTTCTAAACAAAATGACGTTCTGGATTACTGGCAAAGGCGGGATGCTTGGGCAAGATTTGTGTGCTCTGGCAAAGCGAGACTTTAAAATTTTTGAAAGCGACCAAGAAGTGGATATAACAAATGAAAATGCCGTTATGGATTATATTAAAGCGAACAAACCAGACATTATAATTAACTGTGCGGCATATACCGCCGTTGATAACGCAGAAACACAAACAGAACTTAACCACAAAATAAACGCCCTTGGTCCAGAGGTTCTAGGGAAATGCGCTGCAAAAGAGGGAATAGGCGTTGTACATA
This sequence comes from uncultured Fibrobacteraceae bacterium, assembly GCA_964540355.1. Classification (GTDB taxonomy): domain Bacteria; phylum Fibrobacterota; class Fibrobacteria; order Fibrobacterales; family Fibrobacteraceae; genus Fibrimonas. The sequence goes on from CAZIMU010000045.1 coordinate 10,853, forward strand.
TTTCCACAGATTATGTTTTGAGCGGCTCTCCACCAACACCGCTCACAGAAAATGCACCCATAAACCCCATAAATGCTTATGGCAACGCCAAAGCCAAAGGCGAAGCCCTGCTCGCAAAGGCAAACCCACTGCACTGGATAGTTCGCACTGCTTGGCTTTTTGGAATTAAGGGAAAAAATTTTGTTGGTTCAATGTTGAACCTAATGAGAACAAAAGAACAGATTTCCGTTGTGAGCGACCAGTTTGGAAACCCAACCTGGACTGGGGACTTGGCAGCGGCTGTGCTGAAAATAGCAGAAAACCCAAAAAATCCGGGAATTTATAATTTCACAAACGAAGGCATAACAAGTTGGCACGAATTTGCAGTGGAAATACAAAAGCAGGCACTGGAAAAAAAACTGCTGAACAAAGCAATACCGGTGCTGCCAATTTCAAGCTCCGAATGGAAGAGTGCGGCAAAACGTCCCTCATGGTCTGCTTTGGATAAAACAAAAATAAAAGAAAATTTCAATGTGCAAGTACCTTTATGGCAAAATTCACTGTCCAAGTATCTGGCCCTTGAAATATGAACAGTTCCTGTAACGTAATTTCTGCATTTTGCACGGCTACCGTTCAAAAAAAGATATTATCTTTATATGGCAGTTTGGAAAAACAGGGACTCTTGCCTGTCGAGATAAACTATAAGCAAAGCAGTTTTAACACAAAAAACAATAATCTGTTCTTTGTTTCTTTTAATCAAAACACCAAGCCGGGCTTGGAAAACCTTATGAATAGAATGGATTTCAAAAAAAGCCAGATTGTTATTATTTCTTGCGAAGAGGAAAATTATTTTGATTTTGCGGTTGAG
>CAZIMU010000046.1:0-11432 GCA_964540355.1 uncultured Fibrobacteraceae bacterium
ATTTTTTAAACTTGCTCTCACCAATACCGCCAAATAGCAAAGCTGCTTGGTGGCTTGCAAACAGGCATATTTACAAACCAGTTTGGGACAAGGTTCTTTTGCGCTTAATAGACGATTACCACCGCACAAGCCGCGAACTACTCGCAAAATATTCTCTGGAAGATTTGCAATATGCAGGCTTGTTCAACAACGATGGAATTTTGAGATATGGCAGGCACCCTATTATAATTCCATACATAGATGAGCAACATCGCCCCTTCTTTTTTCAAGCTAGGGCAATAGATAAAAATGTTGTGCCAAAAGAGTTGAATCTTCAAAAAGCAATTCCCTTTCCATATAACAAAGAAGTTTTAGATGGGAAACCCGGCATTGTTTATCTATGCGAAGGAGCCATAGATACCTTAACGCTACTAGGGCATAATTTCACAGCGGTTGGAGTGCCAGGCGTGAATTCATTTAAGCCAGAGTGGGTGGAAATGTTCAAGAACAAAAAAGTTATACTATGCCTAGACAACGATGCGGCAGGCAGGGCAAGTGAGGCCAGAATTTCTGCTATGTTGCAGGATGCAGGTTTGGAAACACATTCCTTTGGTCTTTTGCCAGAAGGCGAAGATATAAATTCGTGGTTTGCTAGTCGCCAATCTTAATCTTCATACCTGGATAAATCTTTTTCTCCAAACCAGGGTTCCATTCTAACAGTTGCTGAACTGTCACATTATTGTTGCGAGCTATATCCCATAGGTTGTCGCCTTGTTTTATTATATAGTTTGTACCTCTAATTTCTTTTTGGGTAATTGGGCTGGCTAAACTTTCATTCTTTTTGGAGCTTTGTTTAGAAGGGTCTTGCAGGTAAAGACGTTGCCCAATCATAACCTTGTTGGTTTGCAAATTATTCCAAGCCATTAAGTTTTGCGAAGATATACCGAACCGCCTAGAAATGGAACTTAAATTATCGCCCCTGCGAACAACATAAGAGCGTGTGCTAAGTCCGCCGCTTGTTTTTTCGGGAACATCAAAGAGTTGCTTTTTTGCAAGTGCTTCTGCGCTTTCATATTTTTCTACTTGCCTCTGTTTTTCGGGAGGATTTGCTCCGGTAGGCATTGGAATTATCAAAACTTGCCCAACGCTGAGTTTTGAGTTTCTCAGATTATTCGCAGACTGTATGTCTGCAACCCTTAGTCCAAAAAGCCTTGATATTTGTCCAAGGTTGTCGCCTCTTTGCACTTTGTATTGCTGCCAGCGCACAAGCTGGGTTTTGTCCATTTTTTCGTAAGCCGCCAAAAATCTTTCTCTGGAACCAACAGGAACTTTCATCGTGTACGTCTTTAAGTTTGGCGGAGTGCACCAACGTGTTAGTTCTGGGTTCAATTCGCGCATTGTGTTAACGCTTGCACCAACCGCAGAGCCAGCTTTGTCAAGAGGTATGCAATCTTTTATTGTAACTGTGTCAAAAGGAACAAGGCTTTGTTTTTCAACCGTGAATGAATAATTCTCTGGGAAATGTCCTATAATGGCAGCAGCCAAAATTCTTGGGACATAGAGCATTGTTTCACGTGGCAGCTTTAAATTCCAGTAAGAAACTTTTTTGGAAGAATCGGTAGAGCTTTCCCTTACAAGCCGCCTAATTCTGCCTTCGCCGCAATTATAAGCCGCCATTGCCAAATGCCAGTCGCCAAATTCATTGTACAAATCTGATAAATAATTCAAGGCCGCATCGGTAGCTGCTTCTGGATTACGGCGCATATCCAGCCAAAAATCCACAGGCAGACCATAGCGTTTGCCAGTTGCTGGTATAAATTGCCACACTCCCGCGGCTTTTGCCCTGCTGTAAGCATTTACCTTAAAGCCGCTTTCCACAAATGCTAAATAAATTAAATCTTCTGGCATATTGCGTTGTTTTAGCTTTGCATAAATCATGCTATCCAAAGCTGTTTTTCTAGAAAGAGAGCCTTCGGTAAAAGTTCTAGCATTCACAGTTAAAAAATGAATCTCCTGCATAACACGTGCATTTATTGGAAGGGGCAAGGAAAATTTTGATAAATCCGTAGTATCTAAAAAATTTTCAAGAACCTCTTTTTCCGCGCTATCAATCGGGGTTTCTTCAAAATCATCAATGCTTTCGTAATCGTTTGACAGCGAAAAGGCTTGACTTTGGGGTTGGTTAAGGAGCTTGGGGTAAAGGCTCTCCAAATCCAATATTATCCTGTTTGTCATGGTGGAAAAATACGTGGAATCTTCTGGCTGCCCAAGAGAATCTGAGCGTTGCTCGGTGTAAATCTCAGACAAGGCAAGGTCAAGATAGTATATGGCTGTTAATATGTCTTCTGCCTCGGCAGCTTGCTTTCCAGATTTGTATTCCAACCAAGAAGTTTTGCCTGCTGCCCCTACAGGCTCTGGCAATTCCACCGTTTTAATGGCAGGTTTTGGAGATTGGGAACCAACGACGGCTTCGCCTTGGCGAGCCGTTGAACAAGCCGAAAACAAAATAACCGGCAATGACAACACAAAAATGGCTTTTAAAAAATTCACTCTTCTTCCTCTTCTTCATAATCCAGTCCTAGGCGGCGAAAATGCGGCTTGTCAAAATTAAGTTCTTCGTCCAAGCTCTCTTCGTCTTCTATAACATCTTCCTCTTCCTCGCCAAGTTCGTCGAATTCATCCAAATCCTCGTCTTGGTCAGACGCAGGCAAAAACCCGTCGCCCTCGCCACCTTTAGGCTTTCGACCTAGCTGTAATGAGTAATTCATAATACTAACCTCCTGTAATAGTAATACAAACACCAACCGATTTTAATATAGTAAAATGTACTACCCAAACATTCTATTTCTAAATTTACAGTTCCATGAACAAAACAGAAACGCTGGATATACTACAAAAGATAAAAAACGGTGATATATCACCCGAAGATGCTTTATCTAAACTGCGTACTCAACCCTTTGAGGATTTGGGATACGCAAAACTAGACCATCACCGCGAATTGCGAAAAGGCATTCCCGAAGTTATATATGGCTCAGGAAAAACACCAGAGCAAATAAAGGGCATTGCCAAGGCAATGCTCGCTAAGGGGCAGAGTTTGATATTGATAACTAGGTTGCCAGCGAAAATAGCCGAAACACTTCAAAAAAACTTGCCCTTGCAATATTACGAAACAGCGCGAATTGGAGTAATAGGCGAAATACCCAAACCAAATGGCATAGGCAAGATTGTTATTGCCACAGGCGGTACAAGCGATATTCCAGTGGCAGAAGAAGCGGCTGTAACGGCAGAGGTTCTAGGCAATGATGTTGTTCGTTTATATGATGTGGGCGTTGCAGGAATGCACAGGCTTCTCTCTAAACTAGGAGATATTATGGATGCGCAGGTTGTTATTTCCATTGCGGGAATGGAGGGTGCTTTGACCAGCGTTATAGGCGGCCTTGTTGATTGTCCGGTTATAGGGGTTCCCACAAGCATAGGCTATGGAGCCTCACTCAAAGGAATAGCCGCCTTGCTATCTATGCTCAACTCCTGCGCAAGCGGTGTGAGCGTGGTAAATATCGATAACGGTTTTGGTGCGGGATATTTGGCAAGCATAATAAACCATCAAAAGGGAGCGAAATGAAAACGCTCTATTTTGAATGTAATATGGGCGCGGCAGGAGATATGCTTATGGCAGCACTGCTAGAACTGCACAGCAACCCCGCCGATTTTTTGAATAGGCTAAACAACATAGGAATTCCAGACACAAACATAACCGCTGAACCATCCATAAAATGCGGCATAAAAGGAAATCGTATAACTGTAACTATTAACGGAGAAAAAGAAGAAGGACATCACCATCACCACCACAGCAATTTTCACACTACCCAGCATTTAATTGAACATTTGAATATTTCTGAAGCGGTGAGAAAAAACGCGCTTGCAGTTTACAAATTGATAGCAGAAGCGGAGAGTGAGGTTCACGGTGTGCCAGTTAATCAAATTCATTTTCACGAGGTAGGGGAAATGGATGCGATTGCCGATATTGTTGGAGTTTGTATGCTCATAGAGGAACTCGCACCTGAACTCATTTTGGCTTCTCCGGTGAATGTGGGTAGTGGGCAGGTTAAATGCGCTCACGGTATTTTGCCCGTTCCAGCTCCTGCAACCGCTCTGATTTTGCAAAACATTCCAATATACAGCGATGACACAAACGGCGAGTTATGTACACCAACAGGTGCAGCCTTGTTAAAATATTTTGTAAAAGAATTTTGCAAAATGCCTGTTATGAAAGTTGCTAGGCTTGGATATGGAATGGGGAAAAAAGATTTTGAAAAAGCAAATTGCCTCAGGGCTTATATTGGCGATACCGATAATGCAAATGAAGAAGTTATAGAGCTTGTTTGCAACCTAGACGACATAACCCCAGAAGCTCTTGCCTTTGCGCAACAACTATTGCTGGACAAAGGCGCGCTTGATGTTTATACCGCACCGATAGTTATGAAAAAAGGCAGACTAGGATTTAGTTTCACCTGTATGTGCAAACTAAGCGATAGAGAAAAAATGTTGCAACTGATTTTCAAACACACAACCACACTTGGGGTTAGAGAATATTCAAGCACACGCCACACATTGCAAAGAGAACAAACGGAGTTTGGATCTGTGAGAATCAAAACATCTCAAGGATTTGGTGTTAGAAAATCTAAATTAGAATATGAAGATGTTGCGGCATTGGCAAAAAAGCACGAAAATTCCATTGCAGAAACAGAAGTACACATAAAATATGAAAAGCTAAAAAATTATTTACAGGAATTGGGAAGTGTTGCAATCGCCTTTTCGAACGGAGTGGATTCCACTTTTTTATTGAAAACCGCACACGATATTTTGGGCGACCGTGTTATTGCTGTTACCGCTCGTTCCTGTTCTTTCCCAAAACGTGAATTAAACGAGGCAACGGCTTTTTGCAAAAAAGAAGGCATTGCTCATATAATATTCGATTCCGAAGAAATGAAAATTGAAGGTTTTTCCAAAAATCCTACAAACCGCTGTTACTTGTGCAAAAGAGAACTTTTCACAAAAATTTTAACTATAGCAAAGGAACACAAAATTCTGCACATAGCCGAAGGCTCAAACAAAGACGATGAGGGCGACTATCGCCCCGGATTGACTGCGGTGGCAGAACTTGGCATAAAAAGCCCCTTGCGTTATGCTGAACTGAACAAGCGAGAAATTCGCCATCTTTCCAAAGAGATGAATTTACCAACTTGGAACAAACAATCCTTTGCCTGCCTATCTTCCCGCTTTCCCTACGGCGAAGAGATTAACCCAGAGCGACTTAACAAAATAGACAAAGCGGAGCAGTTTTTGCTAGACATTGGTTTTCACCAAGTACGAGTGCGTTACCACGGCAACCTCGCCCGCATAGAAACAGACGAAGATGGTTTTGCGTTGATGTCAGCACCCGATAAACGAGAGAAAATTTACGCTGCGTTAAAGGAACTCGGTTTTACATATATCGCTTTGGATTTACTCGGTTATCGGACTGGAAGCATGAATGAAACACTAACGAATTAACCCCTCGCAGGCTTCTTAGCCAATGCCCTCAATACCCCGAACAATGCGGATAATTCCGCTTGGCTTGGGTTCAGTTTTTGGAGCCATATTGAAAGAGAAGCCCTTAGCCAAGGGAGGTTTTTGTATTTGTCGGTTAAATTTTCGGATATGAAATTTTCAATGCTTTGCATTTGCTCTATGGTTGCTGGCTTTCTGTGCGTTATGGGCAATTTGTTTCTGGGTGCCATGCCCTCCCCTAGCAAACCGGAGCGGCAAAGCTCGTAGCTCGCCACGCTAACCGCGTGAGATAAATTTATGCTCATCTGTCCGGCAACGGGTATTTCGCATTGGGCGGCGCATATTTCCACTTCTTCAAAAGAAAGGCCGCGAGATTCCCTGCCAAAAACAAGAGCCATCGTTCCTGTTTTGCCTTTGAAAAGCGGCGGCAATTCGGGAAGCGAGTAATGTGGAACAACTGTATCAAAAAGTCTGCGGCTAAAAGCAACGGTGTATGAGCAATCTGCTATTGCCTCTTTTAGGCTAGAGAAAAGTTTTGCATTATCTAAAATTTCTGCGCTTGAGTGGGCTGTGTCGTAGCATTTTTTTGGCAAAGGTTTGGATTTGCGAACTATGCGCAAATCGCTTAAGCCATTGCTCCTCATGCTACGCGCCACAAAGCCAACGTTATGAGGATGTTCCGGCTCCACCAAAATTATGGCAAACATTATTCCACAATTTCCACGGCAAATATAAGTGTGGCATCTGGCGGGATTGGGCCTGCTCCGCTTGAACCGTATCCCAAGTTTGGGGGAATAAATAGCAAACGTTTTTCCCCCTGCTTCATTCCAACAAGCCCCAAATCCCAGCCTCTTATCACACGCCCAGCCCCGATTTCCAAAGAAATCGGATCGTTTCTCTCTCTTGAACTGTCAAATTTTGTTCCATCTATTAGCCAGCCTGTATAGTGTACCTTAACCACATCTCCAGCTTTCACCAGTTTTCCTTTGCCCTCTTTTTCCACAAAATATTTTAAGCCCTCAGAGCCAGGAATCCATTTCACAATATCCACATTCGGGAAAAAATCCATAGAAGCCACAAGCTCATCGTCATATTCAGCAGACTCAGCTTGCACACGAAAAACAAGAGCAGAATTTGGTGGAATATTGCTCATCGCCACAGGACCATAAGCCATGCCGGGCGAAATTCTAAGCCATCTAACACCGCCTTGTTTAAGCGATTCCAATCCAAGCTCCAAACCCCTTACCATTTTTCCCATTCCCAAAACAGCTTTGGCAGGTTTTCCTAAATCTTTGGAACTTCCAAATTTGTACCCGTTCACAAGCCACCCTGTGTAGTGAAATGTCAATTCCATTCCAGTACGAAGTTCTGTGCCAGTTCCTGCGACTTCATCAAAAATTTCAATACCTGGTCTCAAAGTTTTCCATTTTATTGAAGAGGGTTTTAGCAAAGTGTCTGGTTCCAAAACTTTTTGCGCACCCACAAGCTCAACCTCAAACGTCAAATCGGAATTAGCGGGGATTGGCCCCATTTCATTGTTTCCATAAGCAAGAGCAGCAGGTATTTTCAACCTGCGAATTTCCCCCGGCTTCATGCCTTCAATCCCAATATCCCAGCCTTTAATAACCTGCCCTGCCCCAAGTACAAATTCAAGAGGCTCGTTTCTGTCGTGGGAACTATCGAATTTTGTGCTGTCTTTTAGCCACCCTGTGTAGTGTACCTTAACAAGCTGCCTTTTTTTAACAGGCTCGCCACTGCCAGCTTTAATGGTTTTAACGTCAACCTGTTGAGCAAAAGAATAACCTATTGCAAAACATAAAAGAAATGGGATTACGAATTTCATTGCTCATGAATTTAGAAAAATTTTCATTTTTTTGAAGATTTTTGCTGCGTTGTTTTTTTAGGTGTGCTTTGCTGCGTTGTTTTTTTAGGCGTACTTTGCTGCGTTGTTTTTTTAGGTTGGGTTTGAACAGCGTTTTTCTGTGCGTTTTGGGCATTTTGTGCATTTTGTGCCTTAGCAGCGGCTTTGGCTTGCATATACATTTTTACTGAATCCACAGTTCGCGCTCTTTCCGCTTCCATAGCATCGTTTATTGAATCTGCGGTTCGCGCAATTTCCGCTTCCATAGCTGCATTTATTGAATCTACCGTACGTGTCAATTCTAGTGTCAATTCCATTTCTCTTACAATTTTTATTGAGTCCGCTCTTTGCGCTGCCAGTTTTGCTTCCCTAGCTTCTTGTTCCTTTTGATTTATTGTAAAGAATACATAGGCGGCAGCAAGAAAAAATACTGCGAAAATAAAAGAGAACATTTGTTTTTTATGCCTGATTTTCCAATTAGGTTTTGAAATCAAAAAAGAGTTTTTCAGCTTTTCATAGGCGGCTTCAAAATGCTCAGGGCTTAGGTCTATGGAATTTATTTTTGTTATGTCTTTAATATCGTTAGGCAATCTTCTAGGATAAGCAAAGTCCTCCATTTTAAGAGGAACTATATTTTTACCTGCTGCAAGAGCACAGCCTATCTCTATGCGCACCCAATCGTCTTTTGGGTTGTAATCTGGCTCTGTAAAGCAGTCAAAAATGCCCGTATTGAGTATTATTATAAAATCTTTGCATTTCTTAATCCTTTTTTCCAATTCATTGCCAAAATTCCCATTTTCCAAGGTATCCAAATCAAAAGAAACGGAATAACCATCCATTTTCAAACGCTCATAAATGAGCTTGGCGGTATCGTATCCGCCTTTTCGCCTATATGAAATAAAAATCTTGAATTTAGCTGGCATTATCAGTAATATAGCAAAGTTTGAAAAGATGCTGGCGAGAGAGGCTACATTGATTGCCTGATTAAAGATAAAAGTTTCATTTTTCTAATTTTAGGATTGTTCGCAACTAAAAAGCGAGATAAAAATAGTGGTAAAATATGAAAAATAGCAATTTTTCCAAAAAGCTAGTAATCGCTCTTACTTTTTTTGCAGTGCAAGTTTTTTCTCAAAACTCTTTCACCGACCAAAGAGACGGCAAGAAGTACAAATCCGCTAAAATCGGTGAGCAGGTTTGGATGGCGGAAAATTTGAACTATAATGCAGAAGGGAGTAAATGCTATGCCAATAATGAAGCTCATTGTAAAACTTATGGCAGATTATACAATTTGGAGACTGCGGAAATTGTTTGTCCTGCTGGGTGGCATTTGCCAAATGATGATGAATGGAAAAAACTTTTGCGCTTCGCAGGTGAAGGAAACATTGCAGGAACAAAACTCAAAGCTAAAAAAGGTTGGAATAGTGATGGAAACGGAACAGATGATTTTGATTTTTCTGCTTTGCCTTGTGGATATGGAATACAAACACTTGGAAGTTTTTATCATCTTGGAGAAATCGGTTATTGGTGGAGTGCTACAGAAAATAATGCTAATGTTGCTAGAAGCCGTAGTTTGAAGTATAACTATGCTAATATAGATGCAAGAACAAACCATAAAGGCGATTTGCTCTCTGTTCGCTGCATTCAAGATTGAGCAAAGTTGTATGGGTTTGGGAAGGATGTTTTATGTATTTTTTTTGGAAATATCTTGTTTTTCTTCCAAATTTTTTGTATATTTGTTACTAGGTTCGCTTTCAGTGCCAGCCGGGCGGTTTTCCGCCCAACTAAGCTGACCCACGTCTGCGAGCCTTTCTTTTACAAACTCACCCCCGAAACAAGGAATAATTGCTGGTCGTAATAAAATCCTTCTTTGCTTTTACCCACGATAGACAGCACTGTATAATTTTTGCCATCCATTTTTATTCTAGTTAAATAACGCCTATATTCATCAAAGCCTTTTTTTGTCTCATTTCTATTTGGTTCGCTTGAAATATAGACCATATTCTCTATTATTTCTGGCAAATGTGCAAGCGATTTTTTATAGACCTCTCCATTGGTAGTGGCTCTATGCAATAATTTATCTATTCCTTTACCACTTAATTTAATTTGCTCATTAGTGTGCTTATTACGCATTTCTAATTGTTTCATACTCTTTAAGTAATTCTCTATAGATTTCCATTTATCAAGCTCAAATTTGCCTTTGTAGGCTTCGCCATTCAATTCTAGTGTTTCTGTGTTTTCTGTAAACATTTCTAAATTGAATTTAGCTATTTTTAAGCGTTCAAACTAAAATTACAGAAAAATTTTTCTATATTTAAACTCCAACCCACAGGAAACACATTATGACTTTTGCTTTTATTTGCGACCCACACTTTCAAAAGAAGGTAAACGCTAATTTGGTTAGTGGAGAAATTCCAAACCATAAAATCATAACACTAACCGCGAATGAATTTTTGGAGAGCGGAAAATTGCCAGAAGGTATTTCTGGACTTATTATTGAACGCGGAACTTGGCAGAAAAATTTTAGCCTATTCCGCTATTTTGGGCTATTGCCGCAGATTGAAAAACAAAACCTAGCCTTTATAGCAAGCACAGATGCCGAATTCAAGGGTCGTGCAGCTATGAAAAGCAAAGAATTCATCATTCAAAGCAATATCAACCCAGAAGAGGCAGCTGTGCAGCTGGGCCGCTTGCAAGAGCTTCCACCTCCAGCATTCACGCACCCTAAATCAAAGGCCATAGCCTAGCACAATGAAAAAAGCCACGCTTGAAACAATTTTAGACAGGGCGTGTTTTTTTGGATTGCGAGGTTTTGAACGCTCAGACCTAGTGCAGATTCTGCCAGAAATGCAAGACCATAAAAAAGGACTTCTGATAGAACCCCTGAACAATGCGCTTTTTGGCCAAAATGCTTTTGGAGATGTTAATGCCATTCCAAATTTCAGCGAAAAAAACGGATGGCAAATAATTTTGGGCGACCAACATTTTGAATGTTCTGAAAAAAACATTGTCAACTGCTACGCCAACATAAGCGCATTAAAAAGAAAATTCGCAAGAATTGCCGTGTTGCTACCACAGGATAAAAACGAGGGCACCAGCAAGATTTTGACAGGCATTGAAAATTCCTGCTTGGCTGTTTTTAGCAAAAACGATTTGCAAGAAGCAAAAATAGACGATTTGCTGAAGCTCAAAATTGCACAAATTAACATTCCCAAAACGCCTCTGTTTTTAGCTGCAAAATATGCTTGGCTCTTTACCATATTGCTTTGCGTTTTGCCGTTTTTAATAGCCAGCCAGCCAGATGAGCAGGTTAGCAATTTGAGGAGCATCGCAAGCGAAGTTCAAAAGTATTCAGAAAAAGGCGATATAGTTCATATTCTTAAAGAAGGAGAATCCTTAACGCAAATAGCTAGGTTTGCCATTGGCAAATACAACTCGCTTGTTAGCACAGAGGCTATGGTCAAAGAATATTTGCAAGACAATGAATTATCTTTGGATAGTAAACTTAAAGTAGGCGATACTTTGCGCTTAAAACTGCCAACCTTCAATAATCCACGACATAAAACTATGCAAGGAGCGTGGAATTTTTTTACAGGGCTATTAAACGATAGCCTTGCATATATCACAGAACTATACAATCCGCGGCAAACCGCCACTGTACGGTATCACAATGGAGTAGATGTTGCAGGGCGCAAGGGAACGCGAATTTTATCGCCCTTCAGCGGAATAGCTTGGACAATGGAAGATGAACGCGGCGGTTTGATGATTGCAATAGCTAGAGAAAAAGATTTGCTTGTTTTTATGCACTGTGAACAGAGATTTTACCTAAACGGCCAAGCTGTTATGGAAGGAGACCCAATAGCTTCTGTGGGAACCTCCGGGCACTCAACGGGGCCTCACGTACACGTTACCGCTGGAAAAATATCAAAAAATGGTGAAAAAAATATCAGCGGATTAAGGTATAATGTTCTAAACCCATTTGAATGGTACAAGGAGATGTGAATATGCGAAAAAAAGTTTTTGTGTTTATGGGCGGCCCAAGTTC
>CAZIMU010000047.1:0-11377 GCA_964540355.1 uncultured Fibrobacteraceae bacterium
TCAAGTGTGATAGTATAACTATCGTTCATTATCGTATTCCAAGCGGCGGCAGGGGTAGAGGTCGTTACAAAATTACCATACCACGGCATAAAATAAGACCAGCCAGCCCCGTCAGCTTTCATATTTGAAGGATAAGGCACAGAGCCGTTTTCTGAAAGGGTAATTATCTTTTTTGTTCCGAATAAATTTTTCAGTTTCTCAAATTCACCTATTAAAGACGCATGATTTACCACATCATTCTGACTATAATAAAAATCACGCCCTATAATATCTGCGTATTCATTTCCGGGATACCAAGGATAATCTGCACCTTCGGAAGTCCAAACCCATATAAGGTTGTTCAATTTGTGCTCATTTGTGAATTTATCATAAATGAGCTTATACAAGAGTTTTAAAGGTGCTGCTCCTTTGCCACCCCACCAGAACCAGCCTCCAGAAGCCTCGTGAACAGGCCGCCACAAAACGGCAACGCCTGCATCTTGGAGTTCTTTTAAATAACCTGCTACTATATCTAAATCTTCCACTATGCCTTTATACTCGGCAGAACTTGTGTTCCATGCAGTACAATTAGCGTTTGTGCAGGCTTTGGTTAAGTCAAAATCCGTTTTATCGCCACCACTGCTGCTGGGGCTATAAAATCCTTCAGTAGTTTTAAGCGGGTCTCTCCAATGCCAGCAAAATGCTGGTATTCCGCCTCTTCCATAAAGTTCTTTTGCAAGTGATATGGTCGCAGCGGTATAGCTTTTGTTCCAAGTATTGCCACCTTTGAATTCTTTTCCTGTGCCGTGCATAAAATCAAAGCCAACAAGCGCAGGGGTTTTATTGCCGGAACTTTGACGGATATGTGCAACTTCCTTTTGAGTGTTGATTGTTGCAGCGGTATTGCCAATCAAAACATCGCCTGTCATAACTCCGCTAATAACTTTCTTTTGGAAATTTTCCTGCAAAAAAGCATACATCTTTTTCGCGGCTGCATTTGCATTTGGATTTACCAAAGGGTCTAAATTAAACGAGGCGGCTTCGTGAGGAACCACATCTATGTATTTAATATCCACCCAACCCCAGCTATTGATTATGGCAATCTTATTGCTTCCTGAATTCAAACGTGCCACAGCAACGATATTTGTCCATTCGGTGATTTTCGGAAATGCTACTTCGCCAACCTCTGCTCCATTTACAACTAGCTTTTGCTTTTTTATTTCGTCATAATCTTGCTTATAGTTAATGCGAATATCATACATTCCAGCTGTGGAAACATTGACGGAATTGAAAGTGAGGTCGCCCCCTTTCATTTGCACATAATCTCCGCTTATAACTGCATCACCCCCAAGGGTTGCATCTTTAGCCTGATATTGCACGGCAAAAGCGTAAGTTGAAGAAATTAACACGAGAAACAAAAATAGATGTTTCATTTTACCTCACTACGATTTTTTTAACCGAATATCCCTGTTTAACTATATAAATTCCTGCTTTTTGCGGTTTTGCATTGCCAAGAGGTTCGCCTTTTAGAGAGTAGTATGTTGAGGAGTGGCTAGTGGCAAGCGGCGAGTGGTTAGCTATGGGTGTTGTGTCTTCGCTGGAAGATGATAGTATGCCAGAATTGATTTGGTCACTGCTGCTAGATGTTGGCACTGTGCTGGAACTGCTTGCCGTGCTATTGCTACTCGCTCTGCTAGAACTGCTCGCTACGCTTGCCACACTTGAACTGCTCCTAGCACTACTGCTGCTCGCTCTGCTAGAACTGCTTGCCACGCTAGAACTACTCGCTACACTTGAACTGCTAGCACGAGAACTACTACTAGAAGAAGAAACCGTGCTGGAACTACTCTGACCACCCGATACAGGTACTCCGTCAATTGCTGTTTTATACTTTGAATACAGATTTTCTAATGCGGGTTTGGTTGTGGTGAAACTTCCGAATTTTTGTTTATCGCCCTCGGTAATAGACCAGCTCATTAATCCGCAATAGCCGTTGTTGTAGGCATATTCATAAGCAGCGGTAATGGTCATAGCTGTGCCTGACTGTATATTGCTATATCCTGTTCCGGGTCCCCAGCTTTGAGCGGGGAATTCACCGATAAGGATTGGTCTATCCATGTTCCAAAAGCTTGCCTTGTTGTGGAACGGAGAACCTGAAGTTCCTATGTATTCGGGGTAATAGTGAGCCATGTAAAAATCTAAGTAAGCAAGTGCATCGTTGGTGCCAGAAGCTGCTTTAAGTTTAGCGTCTGAATAGTATTGTTTCATCTTACCGAATTCGTGAATTCCAGTAGAAGCCATCTTTTTTGTGCTACGATGTACCTCTGCGGCTATCTTTGCCGTAAACCTCAAAACATGTTCCATTTTTGTTTTTCTAGTGGACCAACCGCCCGCATCGGAGGTCATTCCTTCTGGCTCGTTGAATACCTCCCAGCACATAATGGCTGGATGGTTGCCAACCGCCGCTAATATAGGTTTCAGTCCTTTTTCTATGTAGCTATCAAGGTTCGCGGGTACGCTAAGGAATTTTTCGTTGGCATCCATTGGCGCATTGTTATTGTTGAGCAAGTCAAAAGAGAAAAGAGTTAATGAAACTACAATTCCATAACTATAAGCGAGGTCTAGTACCCGCTGTATATTTTTTATAGTCTTTGAGCCTATACCTGTTACCTTACCGCTAGCATCAAGTTTTGGACATTTTTCATTGTCGGTGTGCAGCCACCACCTAACGGCATTGCCACCCGCATTTTTAATCTGTTGGAATTGGGTTTCAAACGGAGTGAGATTTACATCATTATCTCCGACATCGCAGGCAAAACAATTCCAAGCTATGTTCATACCTGAAATAAACCTAGCCTTGCCATTAATTACAAGCCTATTGCCATCAGCGTAATCCTGAGTTGTTTGCATTGGTTGCACAGGAGCATCCGCAAAAGCGAAAGAAATTAACATAAGAAACAAAAATAGATGTTTCATCACTGCCTCACTACGATTTTTTTAACTGAATATCCTTGTTTAATTATATAAATACCCGATTTTTGCGGCTTTGCACTCCCAAGAGGCTCGCCTTTTAGGGAATAGTAAGTGATTAATTGAGAACCTTGATTTGAAAGTCCAGAAACCAAAATTGGAGTTATATCTTCCTCAGAACTTGAACTCTCTGGAGTTGTTTCGCTACTAGAACTGCTCGCCAAGCTACTGCTACTTGCTATGCTGCTGCTACTCGGTTTGGAACTAGACGAAGCTACTGCACTAGAACTACTCGGTTTGGAACTAGACGAAGCTACTGCGCTTGAACTACTCGGTTTGGAACTAGACGAAGCTACTGCGCTTGAACTACTCGGTTTGGAACTAGATGAAGCTACTGCGCTTGAACTGCTGGGCTTGGAACTAGATGAAACTGCAACACTTGAACTGCTTGTCACGCTACTGTTGGAACCAGGCTTGCCCCAGTCGGATTCAGGAATTAGCTTTACAAGTTCGTTGTATGCGGCTTTTTTAGCACCAGAAGCATTAAAGAGCAAGGGTTTTCTGCTGCTACGCCAGGATTGATTGTCTTGGATACCCCAAACTACAACGGCTGTAACTGCACTGCCGCCCTTGGTGAGAATTTGGTTCATTATATCTTTATAGTATGTTGCCTGAGCGGTGAAGTAGCTTTCATTGCCGTTCTCAACAGTTGCATCCAATTCAGATACATGAATTTCAACACCTAAATTCTTATAGATTGTGATGGCCGCTCCGTAATCAGCTGCGCTCGGATAAGGAGTTCCGGTTCTAACATCAAGGTGGGACTGCATTCCCATTCCATCCAAAAGCCCTTTTTGTTTGAGAGGTTTTACGATTGAATTAGCAATATAATCCCTTTTTGCTTGAATATATTCGTTGTAGTCGTTATAGAACAGTTTAGTGGTTGCTGGAGCGTATTTGCGAGCAAAAGTGAAAGCCTTTTCTATAAAGGAATTATCTTTATATACCTGAACCCACATGGATTGACCATTTCCAGAACCTGCTGCTCTAGGACCGCCGCTTTCGCTTGCGGCTTCGTTCACAACATCGTAGGCGTAAAGGTTCAAGTTTGGATAGCTACTTTTAATTAGGGCAAACATATTTTTTATATAACTTTCCATGCGTTTATCCATAACAGCCGCGCTCACCACCGAGCCGTTGTCGGTAAAACCTGTTTTGAAAAACCAAGTTGGGGTTTGGCTGTGCCACACAAGGGTGTGACCACGCATCGGAATTTTGTTATCTTGGCAGAATTGCAAAATAGCTTTTGCTCCATTGTTCAACTGAACCTTTACGTTGTCATCTGTGGAACCGCTTGCAACAATGGTAGCATCTGGCTTTAACTCGTTTTCTGGGGTTATGCTGTTGAATTCTCTAAGTACTATGGTTTTCATAGCGGCGTTATTCACCGTGGTTCCGTTCAGTATATTGCCGAACTTGAATTTGCTTGAATATACGTCTTTAAGTCCAACAGTTGTTTGGGCAATAGAGGTTGCAGAGGCAACCGCGATTAAAACCATCATTTTAATTTTCATGGCGAACCTCAGTTTTTACCTTACCACAATTTTTTTAACCGAATGCCCTTGTTTAACTATATAAATGCCCGCTTTTTGCGGTTTTGCATTGCCAAGAGGTTCGCCTTTTAGGGAATAATATGTTGTAGGATGCTTAGTGGCAAGTGGCAAGTGATTAACTATGGGTGTAGCCTCATCGCTGGAACTGCTGGAGATGGATGAACTGTTGCTACTTGTTTGTGAGTTTGAGCTATTTGCACGAGAACTGGAGCTGCTCGCAAGTGAACTGGAACTGCTCGCACGTGAGCTGGAACTATTCGCAACAACAGAACTGCTGGAAGTTCCTCCAGATGACTCAGCTACATAATTGAGTTTTACATTGCTTAGAGTTACTTTTCCAGTTGCTTGACCTAAGTTAAACCCAAAGCGACCATTTTCATCGCTTGCCGACTCCATTGTGAATTCATACGTAAATGGCTTTGACGTAGTGGTCAAGCTGACCTCTTCTTCAAAATAAGTTGTCCAAGGACTACTTGCCATTTGTATCATCACGACTATTTTTCGTGCTTTGTCAGCAGAAGCCTCAAAACTTAAACTATATTTCATTCCCTCAACAAGGGTGATGCCATTTTGAACAAGTTGCGGATTCCACGGGTCTGCGCCAATGTTCGTTATATCTATGTTGGCTTTACCGCCTGATACGCTGAAAGTACCTTCGGAATTGCCATAGTCTTTACCTTTGTTGAAAGTCCAACTGTCTGTATTTGTGAAAGTACCGTTTGTGACAAGGTTTTTATTTGCGTCAATAACGGGGGTAAATTTTGCTGTGATTACTTTGTTTTTGTTCATAGTGACTGTAAGGGGATTATCACTACCACTGGCATCTCCGTCCCAACTTGAAAATTTCCAGCCCGATGCTGGAGTAGCAGTAACTTTTACGGTTGAACCAGAAGAGTAATAAGATGCGCTGGGACTTTTGCTCACAGTGCCACCATTAGACGGGGTTAACGCTAAATCAAGGGTGTAGCTGCCAGCAGGAACAACAATGCCGCAATTACCTGTTCTGGAAAATTTTAAGAAAGAGGCTTCAAACGAACCTGTGCCGCCTTGTGCCTCAGCTAAAAATTTGGATTCGTAGGTTTTATCGTAAATATATTTAGCTGCGCCCGGCATTTTCACCCATTCGTCAAAATGCTTTTTGATAGAGATTGTTCCGCATTTACTAGTGTTGCTTGTCATGCCTTGGCGTATGCTAAAAACTTGCCCAAAAGCTTGATTGTTGCAACTTACACAGCCGGAACCTTGTGGTCTTACACACGTAATAACTGCATACTTTTTGTTATCTACCGTAATTAAACCAAGAGAATCGCAATTATTGCCTAAATTAGTCTTTCCCTGTTGACCAGTCCCAAACCAATCTTCAACTATATAGTATTCAGCAGAGTTGCTACTGCCTATTGTCCAGCCATAAATTCCTAAATAAGAATATGAACCTCCGGTGCCATTGGCAGACCTTGTGTAGTTGTAATCAACGCAAAGGTCTCCTAAAGCGTTCCATTTTTTGCCGTTGTTGCCCCACTGATAACCAAGGCGACCTAAATAATCCGTGGAATTTGTCCATTCTGCTCTAAAAGCGGAACCACCGCCCTGACTTTGCCCAAACCAAGTCAATTTGGTTTTGTCTCCGCCTGCTTCTGTCCAAGCTTCTACTCCAATAGCATCGTCACCTGAACCGTATAAGACAGTAGCACCTTTAGTGCCGTTAAAAGTTTGCACTCCAGAAGCGGAAGCGTTTAATTTTTTGGAATTGGCTTCCGAACAAGGGTCGTCTGCAAAGGCAAAAGCGATTGCAAAACATATAGCGATTGTGAGTTTTTTCAAGTGAACCTCCGTTTATTTCAACACAAATCTAATGCTTTTCATTCCGTGAACTTTGGCAAAATACACTCCGTTTGGCGAAGATAAGCTAACTGTTTGCAAAGTGCTGGAAACTTCAAATTTTTCCACTTTTTTCCCTTTCAGGTCAAAAATTTCCACAACCGTAGGCGAACTTATTTCTATGCGCAGAGTTTTGCCGCTTTGGGGTTGAATGGAGAAATAAGTTATGGGAGCGCGGTTTTTCAAAATAGGCGTTAGGTCTTCTTCGCTGGAACTAGAAGAAACTACAACTGCAATAGAGCTACTACTTGCGCTACTTGTACCACTTGTACCAGAACTAGATAAAGCAACTGCACTAGAACTGCTATTTGCTTTGCTGGAACTACTTGCTGTGCTGCTACTACTTGGTTTAGAACTAGAAGAAGAAGCTACACTAGAACTGCTCGGTTTGGAACTAGATGAAGCTGCTACACTAGAGCTACTTGGTTTGCTTGAACTGCTTGCCACGCTGGAACTAGAGGTTGCGGGGCAGGTAACTTCTTGATACCAGTAACCGTTTTCAAGGTTGGATGCTATTTGAGTACCGTCCCACACCCAGCCTGAAGCGCAAGTATTTACATTCCCTTCAAATTCGCCTTCGCTTGATACTTTGCATACATAGCATTTGTTGTTTGTGTATTTAAAGCAAGCGGTGTATGGGTCTGAGGGAACTGTGCTTGTTGGGTATGTTATTAGAGGTGTTTTGCAGGTAGTTGCTTGAGTTTTTGCAACACTTGAGCTGCTGTTGGCTTTAGAACTGCTGGAAGTTCCGCCGCCTGTGGAATTGCTTGAAGTTGTAGATGTGCCGCCGCAAGCACCAGTTACCTGCGACATTTTTCCGTATCTGTAATCTATGGTTCCTGTGCCGCCGCCAGCCTCAACTGTGATGCTCGCTTCGTACATATTGCCCATATTCATGTTTAATGAAGCCCATTTTTTAAAGTGTTCTGTAACGGAAATTGTTCCGCATGTACGGCGACTTGTGCGAACGCTAAAGTATTGCTGGAATGTTTCGTTTCCGTTTATTGATGCTGCATTATTCCTCTGATTTTGATAAACATTGTAAGTTCCTCCATCTACCTCAAAGGAACCTTTTTTACTAAAATTACTTCCACCGCCTTTTATTTGCCCTTCGATATCCCCAATACCTCTGTTATCCCCCCACCAATCATCAACAATGTAATATTCTATAGTTGGGTTTTTTGTCCAGCCATAAACGCCTATATAGTTGTAACCACCTGCAGTTCCTGTTTTTACATAGTTATAATCTGCGCATATATTGTTGTATGAGGTGAATTTATTGCCACTGCCCCAATAATAACCCACACGAGCTAAAAAGTCTCCGGCATTGCCCCAGTTAGCTTTAAATGCAGAACCACCACCAGGATCCCCATAAGCGGTCATACTCATAGTTCCTTTACCATCTGCCCAAAGTTCGGCAGAAAAACTACCCACGGATTGCCGTCCATTGGAATTCAATGATTTCGAGTTAGTACCTGTGCTTAGTTGGGTATTTGGATGCGGACAGCTTTGCCCGAAAACCGGCACGGCAAATGTTATTGCAAAACATAGAGCGATTGTGAGTTTTTTCAAAATGAACCTCCGTTTTATTTCAACACAAATTTAATGCTTTTCATTCCTTGCACTTTGGCGAAATATAACCCGTTTGGCGAGGATAATTTAACCGTTTGCTGCGTACTGGAAACATTAAACTTTTCCACTTTATTTCCTTTCAAGTCAAAAATTTCCACAACAGCAGGAGAACTTATTTCTATGCGCAAAGCTTTGTCGCTTTGCGGTTGAATGGAGAAATAAGTTATTGGAGCGCGGTTTTTCAAAATAGGAGTTGGGTCTGCTTCACTGGAACTGCTAGATGCTACTGCGCTGGAACTGCTTTGAGCATTGCTGGAAGACGATAAGCAGTTTCCTCCTGGCGGGCACAATGGGGAAACCGAACTGCTAGATGGAACTGGAACTGGAACAACAGCTATGCTGGAACTGCTCGGTCTGGAGCTAGAAGAAGCCGCCACGCTCGAACTGCTTGCTCTGGAACTAGAAGAAACTGCTGCGCTGGAACTGCTCGCTCTGGAACTAGAAGAAACTGCTATGCTTGAACTGCTGGGTTTGGAACTAGAACTCGGAGTTGCTGTACCGCCGCAAGCACCTGTTCTGGAAAATTTCATATAAGAGGCTTCAAACCAACCTGTGCCGCCAGCAGCCTCTACTAAAAATTTGGATTCATATGTTTTATCGTAAATGTATTGAGATGCACCAGATATTTTAGACCATTCTTCAAAATGCTTTTTAATGGAAATTACTCCGCATTTACTGGAGTTGTTTGCCATGCCTTGGCGTATGCTGAAAACTTGCCCAAAAGCTTGATTGTTGCAACTCACGCAGCCAGAACCTGCTGGTCTTATGCACGTGACGACTTGATATTGTTTGCCATCCACAGTAATATTGCCACGAGTTTGGCAATTATTGCCTAAATTATTTGCAGCTTGCTGGCCATTCCCGAACCAGTCTTCAACTATATAGTATTCAGCAGAATTGTTGCCTCCTATTGTCCATCCATAAACTCCTATATAAGAATATGAACCTCCTGTGCCATTGGCGGACCTTGTGTAGTTGTAAGCAACGCAAAGGTCTCCTAAATTGCTCCATTTTTTGCCGTTGCTGCCCCAAAAATAACCGAAGCGTCCTAAATAATCTCTGGAATTTGTCCATTCTGCTCTAAAAGCATAGCCACCACCCTGATTTGGTCCGAACCAGGTCAATTTAGTAGCATTACCGCCCGATTCTGTCCACGCTTCAACTCCATAGGCATCGTCTCCTGAGCCGCCTACGGTTGTGGCGCCTTTAGTGCCATTCCAAGTTTGTACTCCAGAAGCGGTGGTGCTTAACTTGGTAGATTGCGAACATGGATCTTGCGCAAAAACTGGCACAGCAAAGGTTATTGCGAGGCATAAAGTAATGGCGAGCTTTTTCATAGCGATCCCCTAATTGGAACTATTCCAACATATAATATACATTTTTTTTACAAAAAAAGGACAAAAATTTAAACAAATAAGCCTTTTTTACTATATTATCACTTAAATATGACAGCGAAACCATTAAATGGCGCTCAAGTTCTAATAGAGTGCCTAAAGAGAGAGGAGGTAGATACCATTTTTGGCTACCCAGGCGGGAATGTTATCCCTATTTTTGATGCAATTTTGGATTCAGACATAAAGCTGATTTTAACTCGCCACGAGCAAGGCGCAACACACGCCGCAGACGGATATGCCAGAGTAACTGGGAAAACTGGGGTGGTTTTGGTGACCAGTGGGCCTGGCGCAACAAATACATTGACAGGCGTATATACCGCCTATATGGATTCCATACCTCTTGTTGTGATAACAGGGCAAACCATCTGCCCTGTGCTTGGAACAGATGCCTTTCAAGAAAGCGATATCAGCGGAATGAGCTTTGCCACAGTTAAACATTCTTATTTGGTGAAAAATCCAAACGATTTGCCACGAATAGTTAAAGAGGCTTTTTACATTGCACATTCCGGTAGGCAAGGGCCTGTTTTAATTGATTTGCCAAAAGATATAAGCGCGGGAGCCTGCGTTGCGAATTTTGTTGATAGCGTTGATTTGCCAGGATATAAAGTACCCAGCAGGGCAGAGCAAGGTTTTATTGAGCAAGCTGCCATCACAATAAAAAAATCCAAAAAACCGCTGATTTTAGCGGGGCACGGAGCGGCCATAAGCGGAGCGGGCAGGGCAGTGAAGGAACTTGCAGAAAAACTTGGTTCGCCCGTTAGTTCAACATTGCTGGGACTCGGCACTTTTCCCGCAAGCCACGAACTTTCGCTTGGAATGACCGGTATGCACGGAACGGTTGCGGCAAACAAGGCCATTCACGAATGTGATTTGCTCATAAGCATAGGTGCGCGTTTTGACGATCGCATAACCGCAAAACTCTCCGAGTTTGCAAAGCAATGCGAGGTTATACATATAGACATAGACCAAGCGGAATACGGAAAAATAATAACTCCGAGGCATTTTTTGCACGGAGATGCAAAAATTATTTTGGAACAGTTACTCCCTTTAGTTGAAAAACTGGATTCTGCGGAGTGGCTAAAAACAATCAATTCTTGGAAAAACAAATATCCTTTGCACTACCCAAAACACGGGGGTTTAAGGGTTCAGCACGTTGTCCAAATGCTTTACGAAGTTACAAACGGAAAAGCGATAATTGTAACCGATGTGGGGCAGCACCAGCTTTGGACTGCGCAATTTTTCAAGTGCGATTATCTAGGCCAGTTTTTAACCTCTGGCGGAGCTGGCACAATGGGCTTTGGGTTTCCAGCATCCATTGGAGCAGCTCTTGGCAATAAAACGGGATTCCCTGTTTGCGCGGTTTTGGGTGATGGTGGTTTTCAAATGACGCTTTGCGAACTTGCAACAGCTTATGTAAACAAATTGCCCATTAAAATTTTTGTTATGGACAATCGCTTTTTAGGAATGGTTCGCCAATGGCAAGATATGTTCTGGAGCAAACGTTATTCTGGTGTTTCTCTGGAAGGCAATCCAGATTTTGTAAAGCTCGCAAAAGCCTACGGCATAGAAGCTTTTTGCATTAGCCGCAATGCAGATACCAAACGGATAATAGAAAAGGCAATGGAATATAATGAAGGGCCGGTTTTGATTCATTGCGAGTGCGAACAAGAAGATAATGTGTTCCCCATGATTCCGCCTGGGGCATCTGTTGATGATATTTTAATAGAAGCTCCAAAAGAAGTTTTGGAAAAACCAACAGGAGGCACTTGATATGTTCCCAGCGCACTCCATAAGCATTTTAGTTTCCAACAAGCCCGGAGCCTTGGTTCGCATAGCTCTTGTGTTTTCAAGGCGCGGCTACAATATAGACAGCCTTGTTGTTTCGCCAACAATAGATACTTCGGTTAGCCG
>CAZIMU010000048.1:0-11337 GCA_964540355.1 uncultured Fibrobacteraceae bacterium
TTCCCAAAAATATGGAGGCATCGGTGAAGTTGGAATCCATTTGCACAATTTGGTTTAGCACATCTATTGCGAGGTAGGGTTTTTGGTCTTCTGCTAGGCAGTCTGCCAATTTGTATAGCAATTCTTTGTCCCTTGGTTTGATTGCAATGGCCTCTCTGTAAGCAGCAATGCTTGCTGGAAAATTTTTATTCAATCTGTGAATATCGCCGAGGTATGTTAAAAAATCTGTTTCTTCAGAATTTTTTAAATAAGCCCTTCTAACTAAATTTGCGGCGGCTTCAAATTCTTCCATAGCGATGTGAATTTCGCTTTGCTGATAAACAAGGGATACATCTGCGGAATCTATTTGCCTTGCTTTTTCTATTGCCATTAGTGCGCCAACATTGTCTCCGGTTTTTTGATAAGCCTCTGCCAAATAAATCCAAGCAGAAGCATTATTAGGGTCTAAACTGAGTGCCCTGCGGTATGCGGCAATGCTCTCAGGGTATTCGCCAATTCTGTAAAGCACAGCCGCCAAATTTGCAAGTGCTGGTGCAAATTCGCCATCA
The DNA here is from genome assembly GCA_964540355.1 of uncultured Fibrobacteraceae bacterium. Lineage (GTDB taxonomy): Bacteria > Fibrobacterota > Fibrobacteria > Fibrobacterales > Fibrobacteraceae > Fibrimonas. The sequence continues at coordinate 549 of CAZIMU010000048.1, forward strand.
GAAAAATTCACCGCTTTGCGATATGCCGCCGCCGCTTCGGGAAGTTTATTTAGCTGAAAAAGACTATTGGCCGTGTTGAAACTCGTAGCAATAGGATTTGCTCCCCTTTCTTCTGCTTTGCGATATAACAAAATAGCCTGCGCATATCGCCCGTTATTGTATAGCGCATTGGCTTGAGTCAAAATCTGGTCTGCGTTTTGAGTCTGCGCAAATGCTATCTGAACTACAATCAATAGGATTATAAGCATACTCACTCCCTGAACTTAACCTCAAAAGCTTGTTCCATGCCGCAAAACGGAACGGAGGCTCCGCTTTTTTTGGCTGGGGAAAATTGCATTCCCATTATAGCATCCCTTCCAGCATTTGAAAGCCCTTTTCCAGCAGGGGTTTCTTCTATTATGCGTATATCATAAGGTTTTCCAGTTGCGTTAACGCAAAATGAAACTCTGAGGTGTGCATTTATTTCTCCATCTCTTATGGCTTGGGGTGCATTGAATTTTGGCGAACTTTTCAAGGAAGGTTTTTCATCCACATCGCCGCTATTATTATTACCGCCGCCGCTTTGCATAGCGACCAACTCGTTTGGGATAAAGGCTCCTCCGCTGCCTCCAACAACATCTAAATTCATTGCAAATCTCGGTCCCGATTTTGGTGTTCTGCTATTCATAGTTTGCCTGCTCGGTTTGCGTGTGGTTTCTTTTGGCTTTGGAGGTTCTGGCGGTTTTTCGGGATTTATTGTTTTAACTTCTGTTTTTGCGTAGGTTCTCTCTGTTCTAAAATTTCCTTTTATGAGCATATTCAAAACTGGAATGGAAAAAACCAAAAAAACGCTTGTTAAAGCGGCGATTATAAAAATGACAAATTTGCGTAGAGTTTTCATTTAATGCCGAATTGCAGTCATTATAAAACACACGCATTCGCCGCGCCGTACAAGCTAATGGAATAATCCTTTATCAAATAAACTGGTGTTTGCATCAAAAGTGGCTTTATGTTTTTGTTGTAAGCCATTTCGTAATATTTCATAAACAGATTATCGAGGGTAAGCCAGCGAAGTTCTTTTTGCGCAACTCCACCTGCCAAATACAAACCTCCAAAAGGCAAAAGAAGCGTAGAAATATCGCCTGCATAGCGAGCAAGCATTTTAACAAATAAACGGAGCATAGAGGCAGCAATAGGGTCTGAATCCGAAAGTTTGGAAATTAATTTTGGCCTATCGGTTGATTTTGCATTTTCAATCTCTGTCCAAGCATCGCTCTTTGGCAAGCCTTTTGTGTCTCTATGCCATTCATAAAGATGTTGGATTCCCGTACCTGAGACTAGCACCTCAACATCTGGAACTTCGCCGAGCCGCTTTACCATATAATCTCTGAAAGACTGGCTTTCTTCATCAAAGGGAGCAAAAGTTAAATGCCCGCCTTCGGAGGAATTTGGAATGTAGCTTGTGCCAGTCCACGCTAAATATCCCGCGCCCAAACCGGTTCCGGGACCAATCACTGCTTTTGTTGCCTTGCGAGGCTCGCAAATTGAGCCGTCTGTGTGCTTAAAGGCAAAAATCTGTTCTGGATTATTCACGTCCAAAGTTGGTATGCCATAGCTTATGCCCAAAAAATCGTTGATTATTTTTAAATCTATGCTTAATTCCTTTGAAAGTTCGTTGCCATCTATATTCCAGCTTAGGTTTGTCATTTTGCACACATTTTGCGCAACAGGCCCGGCAGCACACACACAACCTTTGCTTGCTACCAAATCTGCCCTCTCTTGCTTTGCCGCACTGAAAAGCTCTTTTATAGGTTCGGCAAGTCCATCAATTTCACCAGACGGAAAAACAGCCTCTACCACAATGGTGAGTTTTTCGCCTTTTATGCCTACCAATGCCAAATTTGTATTGGTTCCGCCAATATCGCCTGCCAAAACAAGGCGGTCAAAAGAAGCATCCTTGTTTTGCCACTTGAGTTTCATTTTGTCTTTGCAGTTTATTTTCGCAGCCATAAAAACCTCTAGGGGAAATGTAGAAATTTTCTAAGTTACTAAGCCCGCTATGGAAATTGCCCAACAATACAGATTTGATACCTTTGCAGCCGGAGAGTCTTCAAGGCTGGCTTTCGCTGCTTGCAATGCTGTGGCTGAAAACGGCGAATCTCACGGCAATCCTTTGGTTTTGATAGGCGGAACGGGGCTTGGGAAAACCCACCTGCTGCATTCAACGGCAAATGCCCTGCATTCAAAAAAAAGCGATTTAAAGATAATTTGCGCAACTGCTTTGGAATTTTACGAGGAATATGCAAAAAATGCGCAACAAATAAAAGAAAATCCTTCGCAGATGGAAGAAATGGCCGCAAGGTTTCGCGGTGCAGACGTGTTGATATTAGACGATTTGCAGAATATTGAGAGAAAATTTGAATCGCAGCACGAATTGCTCCAAATTTTCAATATTTTGCTGCTTGCCAGCAAACCTATAATAGTGGCTTCCCAAGTTCCCATATCCAGCATAGAGAGCTTAGACGAATCGCTCAGGTCTAGGCTCACAGGTGGCTTGTCAATCCAAATTTCTGTGCCAACTCTTACAGACAGGCTCGCGATTTTGCAAAAGAAATTTGATATGATTGGGCTAAATGTGAACGAAGCGGTTTTGCAATTTTTGGCAGAAAAAACAAGCGGCTCCACAGTGCACGACTTGGAAGGGATAAGAAATACCATAGGTTTTAAGGTTAAGCAAATAAATAAAAACGCAGATTTAGAAATGGCTTCTGAGGTTTTGGAAGAGCATTTTTCAAATACGCACAGGAACCTTTCTATGGAAGCAATAATAAAAAAAGTAGCTAACTATTATGGTATTTCGCTTGAAGTTCTCAAGCAAAAAGGGCGCGGGAGCAAGGAATCTGTTTTAACTCGCCAAGTTGCAATGTATTTTATGCGGGGCGAATTGAATAAAAGTTTTGAGCATATAGGAAAATATTTTAACCGCGACCATTCCACCGCTCTTTATGCTTGCAAGCTAGTGGAAAAGAAAATGAAAAATGAAATGCCTTTTAATTTGGAAATAAAGAGAATAAAGAAAAGTCTGTATGAATAATGAATTTGCAGCAAACAAGCAAGTGAGCTTTTTGCAAAACGGAATTAGCATAGCAACCGATTTGGTGCCCAGTGCTTCTTCTGTATATGCAGGTTTGTGGTTGCCAATAGGTTCTGCCTCGGAAAATTCAAATAATAGCGGACTTAGCCATTTTTACGAACACTTGGTTTTTAAGGGAACAAAAAATTATTCGGCATTTCAAATTGCAAAAGAGATAGAAGACTTGGGAGGAAATTTAAACGCTTATACTTCAAGAGATGCAACCTGTTTTTACATTCACATTGCAAAGGAACATTTGCAAACAGCAATACGGGTTTTGGCAGCCTTGGTTATGGAGCCAAAATTAACATCTAGCGATTTTGCAAAAGAGAGAGATGTTATTATAAAAGAGATTGCAGCAATAGAAGATAATCCCGAAGAACTTTCAGATGATTTTTTCCACAAAGCGCATTTCAAAGGTTGTAGCCTTGCGCTCCCAATAGCGGGTTCATATAAATCCGTTAAAAATCTTTGTGTTGAGGATATTCGCAAGCGGCAAAAATTTATTTTAGAGGAATTGCCCATTTTAGTAAGCGTTGCCGGAGCAGTTGAGCATAATAAATTGGTAAAAATCTGCAAAAAATTCTTTTGCAAAAAAAAGGGTGCAGGCAATCAGTTGAGTGTTGCATATTCTGCAAATTCTGGAGTGGAAATGCGGCAAAAAGAAGTTCAGCAGTCAACGGTTTTGTGGGGAACATCTTGCGAGGGTTTGGAGGCAAAGGAACTCAGGGCATTGCAAATATTCAATCATATTTTTGGTGATGGATTTTCCAGCAGGTTGTTTCAAAACATAAGGGAAAAATACGGGCTTGCTTATTCCATAAATTCCTCTTTTGGGAATTTTATCCAAAAAACAGAGAATAAAAAAAGTTTGGCCTCTTTTCAAATTTTCTTTGCCACTGAGCAGCAAAATGTGGAAAGGGTTGCAGATTTTATTCGCAAAGAGATGAAATCTTTTTTGAGGAATGGTTTTTCAAAAAACGAATTGGAAAAGGCAAAGCAGGGAATTATAGGTTCATATAAACTTTCCAGAGATTCTCTTAGCAGTCGCCAAAGCCGCCTTGCTCGTCAAGTGCTCAGATATGGACACCCCATAGACATAAGCAAAACGGAAACTCAAATAAACAAAATGGAAGCTGATTACATTGAATCTTTCATAAAAAAATTTGCAATCAACTCCAAATGGACTTTTGCCGCTGTTGTGCCTAAAAAAACGACTAGCGTCGATTTTTCTTCTTCAATAACGGCTTGATTTTAGATGTTTTTGCTTTAGCTTTAAGACTTCCTTCCTCTCCCCAGCAGTCGGAGTCGTCGGGATTATAGTCGCAGTAGTCATTTTCAAGAAAATCTTCGGGCAGAATGTCTGCTAGACAATCGTAGTAGGATTCGTATAACTTATCCAAAAGGTCATAGTACGCATATCCATAGTTCGGATACCCATATTCATCCTCTCCTGGATATTCGTTCACCGCCTTTTTGCAAGCAGTTTGTTTTTGGGCTTTGGTAGGCTCAGAAAATTTGCAGGATTGACCCTTATAGCTCGTTTCCTCACCCGTTTTGGTTATTTTTTTCGTTATCTTATCTGAACCTTTAGTTATCTCTATTGTATTGCAGTTAACAACTTTATCTTTCCATCCGTTCCCATAATCTAACTCTATACGTGTGTCTGTAAGACATTCATCGCGAGTAAATGTGATCTTTGAGTCAGTAAAAACCACTTTTGTAATATCATAGTTACGCTTGCACACCATTCCAGGCTCATAACCGTATTCTTCTAAATAGCAAGAAGTAGCTTTGTTTCTTGTCCTTGTCCAAGTGCCTTTAAGTTCATTTGAGGAGCCTTTGAATATAAGCGTATCTATAAGCTCACCCCACATATTGGATTCGTCTCCCCAAGTCATAATGTTATTATCTATTGAGTATTCTAGGGACATTTCAATAGAATCTTTTGTGGTTTCAAGCCCACTTTCTTCGCAGCGAGAGTATTCATACGGTACAAAATACGAAAAACGTTCTTCGTCTTGCTCAGTCAAAGTATAAGTTTCTGTTGCGCCGCCGCTACCAGAGTTGTTTCCGTTGTTGCTATCGCTGGAGTCTCCACCGCTAGGTCCATCTTTGCTGCTGCTTGATTTTTTTCCGCTGTTATTACTGCTGCTGGAATCATCTTTGCTTTCATCGTTTAGGATTGAGCAGGATAGGGTTAGAGCAGCGGCAATGCTTGCCACTAGAATGATTTTGAACTTGTTCATAAAACCTCTTATTTAATGTTTAAGAGTAATGTAGCAATTTTAATAACAAATCATTTACAAAATCTTGGAAATTTCTTCTTTAACCGCATTTTTTAGCATTTCGCTGCTCAGTTTTTCTATTTCTTCTGCGGGTATAATTTTATGTGGAATAATTTTGATTTCGCCTGGGTAAAGGGCAATGCCGTTTTTAGGCAGAACTTTATGGGTATTTATTAGCGTAATTGGAAATACCGGTGCCCCAGTTTCTTTTATTATGCGGAATATGCCGTTTTTGAATGGCAAAAGCTCTCCGTTTTCAGAGCGCGTTCCCTCTGGAAAAACCATTATGGGGAAATTTCTCGAAAGCCTGTTCTTAATTTTATTTGACAAGTCCATATTTGCCTGCGGATTTCCGCGCACAACGGGAATACTGTTGGTATGGGTTAAAAGTTGCCCGAAATATGGAATTTTAAATAGGCTTTTTTTTGCAAGAAATGCGCAGGGGAAAGTTTTGTAGAGTATAACAGGGACATCTATAAAACTCTGGTGATTGCTCAAGATAAAACAAGTGCTGCCTTTTTCTGGCAGAGTTCCTTCCATTTTTACCTTTATGCCAAACAAAAAAAACACAACTGCAAAAAATGGCTTGGTTATGAGCACAAATTTAGTCCATTGTCTAGTTATGGCGCAAAATGAAAACCAAGGTGGGATAACTGTAACCAACCCTATGGCTAGAGACAGGTAAAAAAGAAAACCTAAAATATTTGCTCTGATTGTTTTCATAAAGACATTTTGAAAGGATCTGAATCTTGTGGAGAATCTAAAAGCGGCTTGAAGATTGCATATTTACTTTTTTTGCTGTTGGGAAGCCATTTATCAAGAATTTCATTTAATTTTGGCAATTCTATGGGCTTGGTTAGCAAATCATTCATCCCGTTTTGCAAGAACATGTTTCGCATACCTGCTGCATTGGCGGTAAGTGCTATTATTGGTAAATTCGCAAAATATTCACCTGATATTTTTCTTATTATTCGCGTTGTTTCAATCCCATCTAATCCCGGCATCATGTGATCCATAAAAACAATATCGTATTTTGTATTTTTAATTTTTTCAATAGCGGCTTTGCCATTTGTGCAGGTGTCTATACACATCATATAAGCAGCCATCAAACCTTCTGCAACCATAAGATTTGTGGATATATCGTCAACTATCAACACTTTTACATCAGTGGTCACAAAGGTTCTGCTTTCATCAACATTTTCTTCTAAATTTTTGTCATCATTTGCTTCATTCAAAATATTTGCAATGGAAATTACGTGAATGGGCAAAATAATGGTCTTTGCGTATTTTTCATACGCAATATCGTTGAATTTTTTAATTATAACAAAATTCGGATCAACGCCAAGTGCCCAAGATGTCTTTTTTGCCTGAGCAAATATCTCGGCAGAAACAAATACAAAAGAATAAGATTTTTTCAATTCGGAACAAAATACATTGTAATTTTCAACACGCGTACATTCAACGCTTAAATCACCTAGAATTTTGAGAATTGAATTTGCATATATATCATTTGTTTCGTACAATAAAATTTTCTTTTTGTCTGGGTTTTCTACAGAAGCAATTTTTTCGCATTGCTCAACCATAAGCTGAGGGATTTTTATTGTGAAGGTAGAGCCTTTGCCATAAACACTGTCAACTGATATGCTGCCTCTCATCGCCTCGCATAGACTTTTTGTTATTGTAAGCCCAAGGCCTGTTTCGAAAATCTTGCTCTTATCTTCTTGTTTAATGCCCACGCCAGTATCTGAGATTTCTATTATTAAAAGCAGGGTATTGTCTTCTTGAATTTTTTTGTGCATAGTTATGGAAACACAACCCTTACTGGTGTATTTAAAAGCATTGTCCAATATATTTAACAAAATTTGCCTTATTCGCAGCTCATCTCCTATCAACTTGCTCGGAATATTGCTGTCTATATCCACAACAAAATGAACCTCGCTTTCTACTGTTTTAATTTGTATTATGTTTATAATATCGTGAATTAGAGAGTCAACATCGTATTTTGCCGGCATCATTTCCAAATGCCCAGATTCTATTTTTGAGAAATCTAAAATATCACTGATTATAGAGAGTAAGTCATCGCAGGCTTTTTTAATGGATAACATATAACTTAGCATTTGTTCAGAAATATTTTCTCTTGTGCTAAGTTCAACCAGTCCCATAATTGTATTCATAGGAGTGCGAACTTCGTGGCTCATTCTTGCTAAAAAAAATGATTTTGCATTGCTCGTTTTTTGCAAATCCACAATTATTTTTTGCATACTAGTTACATCGCAAAGCTGAAGCAACACACCTATCATTGCATTTTTTTTGTCTTTAACCGGGATAAAAGCAACCTTAAAATGACCTCTATTTCCGTTTCTGAACTCCATGCTCTCGTGGTATTCCAAAGCTTCTTGTTTTTCTAAAACGCTTTGAAAACTTGCGTTCATTTTCTCTATTATTTCTTTAGATACAATTTGAGAAAAATTTTTAAAAAAATCGCTTTTATTTAAAATGCTTAAATCCAAACCCATTGTTTTTAAACTTACTCTTGAGCCAAAAAGAAAATTTCGATTTGTGTCCATCATCACTACAGAGCACGGTGTGCTTTCTAGCAATATTTCGAGATAATTATCTTTAATGTCTTTTTGCGATTTCAATGTTTTATATAGATTTTCTTGAGTTTCAAAAGAAGCAATGATATTGTCGCGCTCTTTTATTTCTCGTGCGAGCTTCTTCCTTTCGTTGCGCTCCTTTCCCAGTTCGGTTAACAGTGCATTGTATTCTTCTTGGCTATACATAAATTCAGTTCTGCTGGTTAAAGAATACACGCAATAAGGGTTTCATTATGCTCATTATTTACAACTTCCGTTTCTGTTGCCGAGGTTGGGCATATTTCGCCACCTGAGCAAGTTGCTATATAGTTAAAATTATTTCCCAGCATTTTATTCATCAATTCAAATTCTTTGTAAGGCTCATTTAACAGAGCGGCGCGCCTGCCGAGGCACGAATATATGAGAAGAGTTCCCTCTTTATGATTTGCCTTTATTTGATCCAAAACATCTTTTGCCGTTTCCATAACAACATCGCTGGTAAATGATACAGCAGACAAACTGGAGCCAACTTGAATGCCGCTCACAAAAATATAACCATCGTCTTTGGGCATTGCAAGCGATTTCAACACAGATGATACAGTTTCGCCTTTTTCATTTTTTTCGTCTGCGAGGAAATGGCTGAAGAATATGAGTTTTTGACTTACGGAATCCGGTTTAAGATTTGCTTTTTCTAAGAATTCCTTTGCTTTGATATTATTTATTTCACTGAGAAAATTTCCTTCGGCTGCAGTTACAACTCCAATATCTGGCATTATTATTGATTCTTTTGTGGTTGAACTGAAGTAGAATTTAGGTTCCACATTGCCAGAAATGAGAAGCATCACCGTTTGACTGCTGGAAACATTTTCGCAGTGCACGGTTCTCGCGGCTGTGACAACATCTCTTATTTCTCCGTTAGACAGTGAGCCAAAGATGGGAATGTTATTGTCTATTTCGGTTATGGCTTTTATATATTGGTATGGATAGTGGCCATACATAAAACTAGGGTATAAAAAAGCGAGTTTTACATTGTTATTTAGTTTGGAGCGCAAGTCTTTGTAACATTTTTGCACTTGTTCCTTTACATCGCCTGAGTCTGGAATCTCATCGCTCATGCCGCACACAAATTCGCAGTCGCTGGAGGTTAATACCATAATGGAAAATATAAATGTCCCAATTTTTCCGTTTACAATCTGTGAATAAGAAGTCATACCCACAAGTGGGAAAGGAGTTGCTTTGGCAACTGCGGAATACACGCCAGAAACAACAAAATCCTTATTTACAGTAACTATACCAACAGTATTTTCCAATAATTTAAGCTCTGACAACTGAGAACGCAGCTCTTCTAGCGCAAGCTCTGTTTCGTCAACCTCATTTATAATAATAGAATACGATTTTATCATTTTGAACTCCAGGCAGGGTTTACCATTATTTTGAATATAGAAAATTTTTCTACATTACTCCAAATGTTTCGTATTTCGCTAATATTGCTTATTTTGGTTTCCTCTCTCTTTGCGGCGGGAGCTGCCAAGCAAGACCCTATTTTGCTTGAATCCATAGTTGCTGTTGTGGATGGCAAGGTTATTTTGCGCTCAGATTTAATGGCGCAGCTTTACCACTATCAGTCCACACCTGGTTTTATGCAGTTGCCAGAGAACGAGCAAATATCCAGGGTTTTGGATAAAATAATAGAAGAAAAAGTTTTGCTATCCAGAATATCCAGAGATTCCATAAAAGTAGAGGAAACCGAGCTTTCGCAGAGAGTTGATATACATATAAAGAATTTAGCCGCTAGGCAAAACGCAAGCGTTGCCGCACTTGAAAAAGCCATAAAAGCCCAGCTTGGCATAAGCATAGCGCAATACAGGGAAAAACTCATGGAGCGTTTCAAAGAAGAAATGCAGCTCTCACGCATTAGGCAAAAGCACGTGGGCATAATAACCCCCACAAGAAAAGAAGTGGAAGAATTTTATGCAACTTACAAAGACAGTATTCCCCGCCAATACGATTGCCTCTTATTCAGTTCCATAAGCATACCCGTGGAACCTAGCAAGCACGTAACAGATTCTGTTAGAAATGTAGCCGTTGCTCTTATAGATTCCTTAGATAGAGGTATTCATTTTTCAATGCTTGCAAAAAATCATAGCCAAAATTCCTCTGCGGATACTTCTTCATATTTACGCAGAGGTTCTGGCGAACCAGATTATGAAAGGGCAGCCCTCAGGCTTAGCATAGGTCAGTGGACAGATAACCCTGTTTCAACAAAAGAGGGATGGAATATAATTCGGCTTATGGGAAAAAAAGACGATGGCATAAAAACAGCGAATATTCTTTTGAGGGTGGAGCCAACGGCAGCCGATTCTCAGCAAGTTTTGCACAAATTAGATTCTCTTAAAAGCGAAATTCAAAAAGGCAAAACAAATTTTTCAAAAGCTGCCATAGCCTTCAGCAGAGACAGGGAAACATCTTTCAAGGGTGGTAGTTTTGGCTGGCAAGAGAGAAAGGCCATAGATCCAGATTATGCAAAAATAATATCTTCTTTAAAAGTAGGTGAAATTTCGGAACCAGAAATTATAGATGGAACATATAGAATTCTGCGCCTAGATAACGAAGCTCAGGTTCGCGAGTATAATTTGGAAGAAGATTACCCGGTAATTGAAAATATGGCAGCTGGCTATATGTCTAACCTCAAACTTAAGGCTTTAATAAGCCAATGGAGAAATGAGGTTTATATTGAAATTCGAGAGTTATAACTAACTATAGGAAGAAGAGGGATTCGAACCCTCGGTTCTTGCGAACAACGGTTTTCGAGA
>CAZIMU010000049.1:0-11286 GCA_964540355.1 uncultured Fibrobacteraceae bacterium
TTTATTCTACCCTGTAAACGACCGGCAAAAGAGAAATCTTTTGTATTGTTTTCGCTCTGTAGGCCTAAGTTAATAGTGAAACGATCGTTGAGTTTCTTTTGAGCATAAATGGAATACTGCACTGGCAACACACCATTTTTACTACCCTCTTTATTATAGTAGAAACTCCTTATCTCTTTACCATTTTCATCATAGCCATACTTTGTTTGGTTTTTGCGGTGTGTTTCGAATTCGCCTTCAATCACAAGTTTATCCAAACCGTGGTAAAGGTTGAAATCTAAACCCAGCAATACGGGGAGAGCCGTACGGCATCCTTTTTCGTTGTCAATTTTGCCGTTGTCTGCGCGAGTAGAATCGCCAATCTGGTCGTCAATACCGATTAAAGCGGCTTCAGCAAATAGGTTAAGGCTTTTCAAAATGTTGACTTCTTTAACCAGTGGAACGCTGAATCCAAGGTCAACAGTATGGGTTACATCTCCATATCTGCTGTAAATTTCATCAAATATATTGGAGCGATAACCAATGCCTATATCCGTATTTTCAAAACCCGCAAGGTTTTTAAATCCGAAATATACACGTAAATCACCGTGGTTCAAGTGGTTATCACCGCTGATCAAGGCTATATCCAAGGAAATATTTTCGGAGAAATTATTTAAACCAAATTGCAAGGCATTTTCTGGTGAATAGGTGCTCATAAAACCTTTTGCCCTATAGCTCACGGAGCTACCCACAGGGTTCATGTCTTTTTTGGCATCCACATAACCACCAAATGTTTTGCTTCCAAAACGGGTGGTATTATCCCAACGACCTACTTTTATATTAACGTAGTCGCCTCTGTGCCAAGCCCAAGCCTCGTAAAGCTGGAATACATCTCTGAGTTCTAGTTTGCCATAGCGATCTCTTGAAGACTGTTCTATAACAGAAGATTCATTATCGCTAGTGGGCTGTTTGCCATAAAGTTGACCTGGATACATGCGCAAATGCACTTTTCCAATAAAGTTATCGGACTCAGTTAAAACCATAAGGTTTGCTCTGCCCCACCAAGTGTCCAGATTATCGTAGCCCCACGAAGGATCTGCGGGAATAGCAACAGTACCATCTTTATTTTTCTCGCCTTCAAAGCCTTTGGTTATAGGCATAATTTTTCTGGCTTGAATTTCAAAGTTCGCAGGAACGTCAACAATGGCAAAGTCATTTTTTGGACTGCGGATAGTGCCCCTTCTTTTCTTTTTTGGTTCAATGAGCAGAACAACGGTGCTATCGCCCTTAGGAGCGGTAGCTTCTGCAACTGGTGCAGGTGCAGGTTGTTCTGTTGCAACAACTGGTGCAGGTGCTGGTTCTGCTGCAACGGGAGCAGGTGCAGGAGTTGGAGCATGTGCCGCAGGTGCGGGTGTTACTGCTGGAGTATGTGCTGCAGGTGCAGGTGCTGGCGCAGCAGCTGGATTATGTGCCGCAGGTGCAGGTGTAGCCGCAGGTGCTGGTGCTGCCGCTGGTGCAGGTGCAGTTGCCGCAGGTGCGAGTGCTGCTGGTGCAGGCGTTGCTGCTGGTGCAGGCGCTGCTGCTGGTGCAGGTGCTGCCGCTTTGGGAGCTGGTGTAGCTGCTGGTGCAGGCGTTGCTGCTGGTGCAGGTGCTGCCGCTTTGGGAGCTGGTGTAGCTGCTGGTGCAGGCGGCGTTGCTGCTTTTGGAGCGGTAACTTGGGCATTGGCAACACCAAAAACGGCAAGAACTGCTAGAATAATAACAGGTTTGAAACTCTTATTCATCAAAAAATCTCCTTTAAAAGGTATGAGGTTCAAATATAGAAAATTAAAACCATACCCCAAACCCCAAACCCCAAACCCTATACCCTAAAAATTAGCGTTTACTAAATTAACCCTTCCTTGAACTACTTTGTAATATCTTATGGTTGCCAAATGAACGAGTACGATTCGGCTCGTTTGGCTGCGATTTTGGAGTTTAATGGTGCATCTCTGGCTTTAATACCAGAAAAAGCCGATATAATTTTGGTAAATACCTGCTCCGTTAGGGCAAAGGCAGAAGAAAGCGCAATAGCGAGAATTTGGGACCTTAAAAAATTGAAAATTGAGAATAAGGGCTTAAAAATAGGGGTTTTGGGCTGCATGGCAAAGAATAGGGGAGAGTCTTTGCTAAAAGACCTGCCATTTTTAGATTTTATATTACCCCCAGACGAATATCAAAAACTTCCCGAAATCCTGTTCCACAACCCAGCACCACAAACTCCTTATGCCAAGTTGAGCAACAAATACAGTGCCTATATAGCCATTCAAAGTGGCTGCAATATGCGCTGCACCTATTGCATTGTACCTTATGTGCGTGGCAGGGAGCAATATAGGGAACCCGCTTCTATTTTGAAAGAGATTGAGGTAGCCACAGTAGCAGGGGTTTCGGAAATTGTGCTTTTGGGACAAACGGTTAATGGCTATCGCTACAAGGGTTTAAGTTTTGCAGAATTGCTAAAACAGGTGGCGTGCATAAAAGGAGTGGAGAGAATTCGCTTTGTTAGCCCACACCCAATGCACTACACAAGCGAACTTTTGACTCTTTTGATGAGCGAGCAAAAAATAGCACCACACGTACATTTACCCGCTCAAAGCGGTTCAAACTCGGTGCTAAAAAAAATGAAACGTCAATACACAAGAGAGGCATATTTGAGCATAGTCCATTCTCTGCGTTCATTTAATCCTTTATACGGAATAACAACGGATATTATCTGCGGCTATCCTGGCGAAACAGAAGAGGAATTTGAAGAAACACTTTCGCTTTTAGAGGAGGCTAGATTTGATGGTGCCTTTATGTTTGCATATAGCCCAAGAGAGGGGACTCCTTCTGCGAGCGAAAAGGAATTGCTCACAGAAGAGGAAAAAAAATCTCGCTTGCAACGTGTTATAGATTTACAACATTCCATAACGCTTGAGAGAGCAAAACTTATGCTTGGCAGGCAAGAAAAAATTTTGCTTGAAAAACTATCTAGAAGAAATTCCAACGAATGGATTGGGAAAACCGGCAACTTTAAAAAGGTGATAATTCCAGCGCAACCGGAGTTTAAAGAGGGCATTTACGTGGACTGCGTTATTGAGGGCCTTAAGGGGCATACGTTAATAGGACGGGCCTGTACATTTAATACCAGTTGCTCCACTTATAGTAGTGAAGGTTGTTCGCTTGAACTGCTTTTGGTGTTGGCGGCAAGGGAAGAACTGCTTGGCTTATTGCCGGGCTGAGACACGGGCTGTTGCTCGCCGCTGCTAAAGGAATTATTTTGCTGACTCGGTGGAGGTGGCTGCTCAATGTCCGGTGTGCAAGAGAAAAAGAGGCCAGCACAAAGCAGTGCCACAAAGGCGTAAGTTAAGGAAGAGTTAGCCATTATTTGGAACTACTGCTGGTATCATCTGGGCTTTCAGAACTAGATGAATTTTTTTGCACAGAAGAACTAGATTTTTTAGAAGAACTGGATGGCTCTTCTGGCATCTCAAGGTTATAGTGGCAAGAGAAAAGCAGAAAAACGCAGAGCATTACTGCAAGTGGCATAGCATAAGAGAAAATTTTTTTCATTGTTTGCTCTCCGTATTAAAAGATGAAAGTGAGGATTCCAATAAAGGCTAAACCGCCCGCACCTGCGCTAAAATAAGTTCTAAGATTTTCATTATCATTAACAGCTTTTTTGTCTTTTTCCAACTTGCCGTATTCTCCATTTTTCTTAATGGAATCATACCATTTATCGTATTCACCATTTTTACTCGTTTCAGGTTTATCTTTCATTATTTTATCAAAATCCTTTTTGCTTTTCTCCACTTTCATAAAATGAAAGTAACCTGCTGCTGCTCCAAGCCCTACCGCCGGTACAAATGTGAAAATTCTTGTCCAGCCACGCCCGCCAAGACCGCCGCTTTTCTTAGCTTCTTCTGCATCAGTTGCTTCTGCCACCGTTATTTTTGGTTTTTCGCCCTTGAGGGCGTAGTTCAAATCCAAACCTTGTGGCTTTAGCAAACCGCTCAAAAGAGAATCCTTGTGAATGTTCCATTGGCTGTAGCCTTCCATAGCCTCAAATCTGCCAATATGCTTGAATGTGCCATTAACTTTTAGAGGAACAGACTTGCGCGAAAGAGAAAAATTTTTCATTGCCAAGTTATAGGAAGAATCTCCAGATGCAAAGGGATAGTTCAAATAACTCACGCCTGCCAAAAAACCTTCTATGCTGCGGTTCATAACTTTTGCTGTGTCTGTTGGTATTCCAACTTTGCCAACAAAATGAAAGGGGCTTTTGGTATCTGCTGTGTCTTGAACATCTATTTCAAAAAATTCTTTATCCGCATCGTAAGCACCAAGTGTTATGCGGGCATTTGGGCGATTTTCTGTTATTACCTGTGCCTCGGTTGTTATTATGTTATCTCTAAGGGTTTCAATTGAGCGAACTAACTTGGCTTTGTAAATATCATACTTGTATTTTAGCGTATTCAACTGCTTTTCACCTTCGTATTGCCAAGAGGCTTTTCTGCGTTCAAAATCTTGGAGAGTTTCGTCTGGTCTTATTGGTGCAAGGGCTGGATATGTGTTTGGAAAATCTGCAAAGATTACCCTTATTTCAGATTCAATTTGCGCTATTCTAGTTTGAACCCTGCCTATTCGCTTGTTGTAGCCTTCTACTGTGGTATCTTTGGCAAGGGTTTTGGGGAAGTTTATTTCGCCCTCTTTGCTGAAAATGCTCTTTTCTTCTAGGGCAATGCTCAATTTCAATTTCTGCGCTGGTTGCAGGGTTAAGGTTGTGTCCCAAGGTTCGTAGTTCTCTTTTTGTATTCTTATAACTGCATACCCTGGCAATGCGAGATTATATTCAGCGGGGCTTGCGCCTATCTCTTCTTTGTTGAGATAAATAGAAGCAGCCTCAGGGTTTGTTCTTATGTCTAAGGTGCAATAGAGCGAGTTTTGGTTATCTTCTAACTGTTTTTTGGCTTTTTCAAGTTCAGCTAGTCTGTCTGTTAAAGGCTTGGAGTTTAGTTGCATTTTTTCGTCTATCTCTTTTTCCCATTTTGTTTTGCGAGCATCAAACTCGGTTTGTTTTTCATATTCGCCTTTTGGCTTTAAGGGCATATCTTTAGCAGTTTTTTTCTTGCTGTTCTCAATTTCTTTTTTTGTGGCTACTATGCTGTCTTGCACAAGTGAAATTCTGCGGGTATAGGTTTCAAAACTTGCGGTATCTTTGGTAGAAAGCTCCAACAAATTGAGAGGTTTTTTGCTTTCTGCTTGCGCGGCAGGTGGGTGCGGTGCCTTTACAGGTGCGGCGGCGAAAGACAGTGTGGATAAAATTAAAAAGAGATAGATTTTATTCATAGAGACTCCGAGGGGAAACATAGGGGAAATATAGAAAAATTATGCCAATTTGTCAAGGTTTAAATTAAGTAGCCACTAATTAATTTTGAATTTCGCTGTGGCGTTCCCCGTAGAAAATAAATTTCTACATTCCCCCTTATGCTAGATATAAAAAAAATTCGTGAAAATCCTGAATTTTACCGCGTAGAAACCCAAAAAAAGAACTCTGCAATAAGCATAGACGATGTTCTTGGGCTTGATGTGAAAAGGCGGGAATTGATTGCCGAAACCGAGAAATTAAAATCGGAGCGAAACACCGCTTCCAAAAAAATTGGCGAACTTAAAAAAGCTGGGCAAAACGCAGATTCAGCCGTAGAGGAAATGCGCATTGTTGGCGATAAAATTTCTGAATTGGATGCAAAAATCCGCTCAATAGACGAAGAACAAACCGATAAATTGCTGCGTATTCCAAACATTGCGCACAGCTCCGTGCCAGAGGGCAAAAGCAGCGAAGATAACACCATTGTTCGCACTTGGGGCGAACCTCGCAAAATAGATTTTGCAGCCCTTGACCACAAGGCTTTGGGCGAGAAACTCGGTCTTTTTGATTTTGAGCGTGGCGCAAAAATAAGCGGCAGCGGTTTTCCTGTTTATAGGGGGTTGGGCGCAAGGCTTGAACGTGCCTTAATCCAATGGTTTTTAGATTCCCACCGCGAGCGTTTTGGCTTTGAGGAGATTATTCCCCCATACCTCGTTACCCGCAAAACAATGACAGGCACAGGGCAGCTCCCAAAATTTGAAGAGGATATGTACAGGTGCGATAAAGACGATGATTTATTCTTAATCCCAACCGCAGAAGTTCCGGTTACAAACCTCTACTCAGACGAAATTATCCCAGAGAGCAACTTGCCTTTAAAGCTATGCGCATATTCGGCTTGCTTTCGCAGAGAAGCTGGCAGCTATGGCAAAGACACCCGCGGCTTGTTGCGTTTGCACCAGTTCAACAAAGTGGAAATGGTCTATTTTGCACACCCCGAAAAAAGCTACGAAAACCACGAAGAATTGGTAGCTTGCGGCGAAAAACTTTTGCAAGATTTGGGGCTTCCGCACAGGGTTGTTTCGCTTTGCAAAGGTGATTTGGGTTTTGGTGCGGCAAAGTGCTACGATTTGGAGGTATTTGCACCTGTTGAAAAAAAGTGGCTTGAAGTTAGTTCGGTTTCCAACTTTGAAGATTATCAGGCGCGCAGGGCAAATATTCGCACAAAAATAAATGGCAAAAATACCTTTGTGCATACCTTGAACGGTTCTGGGCTTGCAACCCCGCGTGTTATGGTTGCAATTTGCGAGCAATACCAGCAAGCAGATGGCTCACTCACAATTCCAGATGTTTTGCGACCTTATATGGGCGGAATGGAAAAAATTGTGTAAAAAAAATGTATATTACACAATATGCGAGCACTCATTACAACTTTAGCCTTGTTGACTATGTTTTCTACGGCTTTTGCCGTGCTGGAAATTCCAAATGCGCAACCAAAAGTCCACGCCGATGAATGGAAATGGGTGCTGGATAGCACTTGGCAGGGGATTAAAAGGCGAAATATAGAGTCTTGCAGAAGCAAGACTATTTACAGGCAAAATCCAAATAGTAAGGGCGGTTTAATTTGCCGCCCAAAAAGCGAAACTCCCTACGATGCTGTGAGTGAAGGTATAGGATATGGGATGCTTTTGGCTTTGTATTCAGACGACCAAATAACATTTGATTTGATTTACAATGCTGGCAAAGAGTTTGGTTTGAATTTCTGCCAAGGCTGGCGCAAGCCCGCAGATGGCAGCGGTACAGAGCCGGGTTCTGCTACGGATGCAGACGAAGATATTGCGCTTGCTTTGATTTTCGCAGATAAATTGCAAAAAAAAGGAAAATGGAAAAGCGGTTCCATAAATTACTACAATGATGCTCAAAGCGCAGTTGATTGCGTGTGGGGTTCAATGAATAACGGTTTGCTTTGGCCTGGCAATAGTTGGCAACCAGGTTATAACGTTGGTTATTTTGCGCCAGCTTGGTATAAAATATTCAACAGTTTTGATTCCCAAAAAAGAAATTGGACAAATGCGGTAGATAAAAGTTATGAATTTATAAGATCGAATTCAAGCTATGATGTTGGCATGGTGCCAGACTGGAACCAAACAAATGGAACTCCAGGTCTTTGGGGTGCTGGATATAATGGATATAATAACGGGAAAAATTTTTTCAAAGATGCAATAAGGGTTTTGTGGAGAGTAGCAAACGATGCAATTTGGTTTAACGAGCAAAGGGCAAAAGATTTTTTAACAAAATCCCTAACCTTCATAAAAGGCAAAGGCGGTCCTGATGCGGCAAACTTTTATCAGCTTGAAGGAGCAAACAAAGGTGCGCTCCTTCCAGCAGCGGATAAATGGACGGAGTTTAATGGGCAAAATAATTCAAGCACTTGGCGCTATAGACAGGAACACAGTTGGCTTACCGTTGGGCAGTGGGCGGCGGCGGTTATGGCGGTTGGCACAGATGACGATAAAGTTGCTTGGAGCAAAAAAATGTCGGAATTTTATGAATATGATGTGAATAAAAGTGAAGATTATAAGCCAGATTTCTTTGGCTTGATAGAAGACCAGGCCAAAGGCAATTATGAAACTTCTAGATACGAAGACACTACGCACAACGAAATGTATTTTGATCAGTTTTTGGCTTGGTTTGGCGTTAGCCTTATGAGCGGAACTTGGGTGAATGTAATTGATGCTTTGGATAAGCCAGTTGCAAATGTAGAAGGTATTTTGGGCAGTCCGTTCCCTCAATTGCCGCCACCACCACCTATAGACCCTATAATAGCAAAAAACAATGTTAGGTTAGGTATTCAAGTAAGCCAAATAGGAAATATTTTGCGGTTGCAATCAAAAAGCGATGTTACTTGGAAAATTCACAATTTGCAAGGAAAACTGCTGTTCAGTTCAAACTCAAAAGAAACTACTTGGAATGTTGGCAATTTCAGAGGAGTGGCAATTGTTAGCGCAACCAACGGGTTTGGTGTGGAGAGTTCAAAACACTTCATCGGCCAGCGTTAATCTAGTTCCTTGTTTTTCGGCTAGTTCGGGTAAATTTTTCAAAAGGCCAATGCTTTTTTCTGTAAGTTCAAATAGCAAAACTGCCCGGCCGCTTTTTCGGGCTGTTTCAAGGGCACTTGTAACTTGAGCTTCGGTTGCTACATCTAGATAGTCTTTGCGAAATCTTATATTTTTTTTAGAACATTCACTTTGAGATAAACTTGCGCTATTTCTTTTGGTTAAATCCCAAAACCATAATTTTTTATCTCGTAGCACGTTTCCAAAATTTTCAACAGAAGCACCGTGGGTTAAAAAATCTTCTCCGTTAAAAGAAGCAAACCCCTTTGCATTGTTAAATTGTTTTAGTGTTTCGTCTAATTTCCAGGTTAGTTCTTTTTCGGTTATGCCAATTTTAATTTGATTGTTTTTTTCTGTGCTGAATGAGAAAACACTGCTTTCCATAGGTATCCAAGGAATTATTTTGGCATTTAATTTTTTACCTATTTCCAAAAGTTCAGGTCTGGAAGAGGGGATTAGGAGATTATATGTGAAATTCAGTTTTTCCAAAAGTTCGGGTTTGTTTCTGAGTAGTTTGTCTGTTGGCATTACTGCCAAAACAACTGCAAGTTTTGAGGAATTTGGCAGCCATAGCGAATCTACTACGCGGATTTCGGTTAATGGATAAACACCCTGTTCGCCTTCGTATTTCAAAAGTGCACGGTTGTATTTTATCTCTCTCATCCAGTGGACTTTTCCCTTGCACCTTTCAATTTCTTTTGAAGCTCGCAACATATAATTTGGAATGGACATTCCGTTTGGAACAAGCCATATTTCAGTAGCGGCGGCGGTATCGTTTTTTTGCTTTAATGAGATTTCTTTATGAACATTGAGAATGTTTTTGAGGTTTTTGTTCAAAAGTAAAATATCACTTATACTCGCTTCTTGCGCAGTTTCCTGACTTGATTCTTCTTGCCCCTTGTTGTTTTTGCCTCGTTCCAAGCTAATGCAAATTAAAACAAGGGACAGAAATACAACCCCTCCAATGAGAATCTTTAAAGGAATTTTGAACAACATATTTAAAATATGATTTTAATATCTGTAGTTCTCTGCTTTGTATGGTCCATCAACGCTAACGCCAATGTAGTTAGCTTGTTCTTTGGTTAGCTTGGTTAATTCAACACCAAGTTTTTTCAAATGCAAGTGGGCTACTTTTTCGTCTAAGATTTTTGGCAAGGTATAAACTATACCATTTTGGTACTTTACGCCGCTCACAGTTTTTTTGTTTTGAGCGTTTAGCCACAAATCTATTTGAGCAATTGTTTGGTTGGTGAAACTTGCGCTCATAACAAAACTCGGATGCCCAGTTGCGCAGCCCAAATTCAGCAAGCGACCTTCTGCCAAAACCAAAACGCTATGACCATCTGAGAAAATCCATTCATCGTATTGAGGTTTTATGTTCCTCTTTTTAATGCCTTTGATTTTCTTTAAACCAGCCATATCTATTTCGTTGTCAAAATGACCTATGTTTCCAACAACGGCGCGGTGCTTCATTTTTTCCATGTGAGAAGCGAGAATTATTTTTGTGTTGCCAGTGGTGGTTACAAAAAAATCTCCAATTCCAACAACGCTATCCAATTGGCGAACTTCATAGCCTTCCATGCTGGCTTGAAGTGCACATATAGGGTCTATTTCTGTTATGATAACCCTTGCGCCTTGCCCGCGCAAGCTTTGGGCGCAGCCTTTGCCAACTTCGCCAAAGCCACAAACAATTGCAACTTTACCAGCAATCATAACATCGGTAGCGCGGTTAAAACCGTCTATCAAGGAATGGCGGCAACCGTAGGTATTGTCAAATTTGGATTTGGTGACGGAGTCGTTTACATTTATGGCAGGGAAGGGGAGTTCCTTCTTTTTAGACATTTCGTAAAGACGGTGAACACCGGTGGTTGTTTCTTCTGAAACGCCTTTTACTTCTCTGCGAATGCGGCTCCAGTGCTTTGGGTCTTTGGCGAATTCTTTTTTGCAGAGTGCAAGGAACACTCCCCATTCTTCGCTATCGGTTTTTGGATTGAATGCTGGAACTTTGCCAGCATCTTCAAATTGCGAGCCTCGAACAATGAGCATTGTGGCATCGCCGCCATCGTCTAGAATTAGGTTGGGGAGTTTGCCATTTGGAAATTCCATGGCGCGTTTTGTGCAATTCCAGTATTCTTCCAGAGTTTCGCCTTTCCAAGCAAAAACACTAACACCTTTTGGATCTTTTGTAGTGCCCTTTTTGCCAACAACAATGGCGGCAGCAGCGTGGTCTTGCGTACTGAATATGTTGCAACTCACCCATTGTACATCTGCGCCAAGCTCAACTAGCGTTTCTATTAAAACCGCTGTTTGAATGGTCATGTGCAAGCTGCCCATTATGCGAGCACCTTTCAATGGATATTTGCCTTTGTATTCTTTGCGTAGAGCCATTAAGCCAGGCATTTCTACTTCTGCAAGTTCAATTTCTTTGCGACCCCAGTCGGCTAAAGAAATGTTTGCGATTCTGTATTGCAAGCTCATATTACTTGCTTCCAGTTAAAGTTATTAAAAGAACAGTAGCTACAAAAATAACAGAGACAATTGCGAACTCTATTGGATTTTCTATTATGGCTTCTTTTGCAGGCGGTGCAGCAGGAGCCTCTGGTGCTGGTGCTGGAGCAACAGGTGCGGTAGCAATGCTATCGGCTGGTGCGGCAACAGGTTCTGCAACGGGAACGGCAGTGCTATCTGCAACAGGTGCGGGCGCGAGAGCTGTGCTATCGGCTACGTGTGCTGGTGCAGGCACGGTATGCGCAGGAGCTGGTGCTGTAGCTGTGGGCGCAGTGTGTGCAGGAGCTGGTGCTGTAGCTG
>CAZIMU010000050.1:0-11269 GCA_964540355.1 uncultured Fibrobacteraceae bacterium
CACTCTAGAGCGAGGTTTTTATGAATATATCAAGTGATTATAGCGTCACAGGCAATAACTATGAGGTGAGAAAAGTATCTTCTGCCGATTCCAAGCCCTTTTCTATACCAAATGACGAACCGCCGCCAATTGAAAGAGAAAATTTTCTTCAAAAATATGTAAAAGGAGAAGATGAAGAAGATGAGAAAGAAGAAGACGGGAGACTCCTAGATTATTTTCTGAAAGCATTAAAACACGAAGAAGAAGAATTGGTCGCGGAAGGCAATTCGTATATGGGTGATGAAGAAAGAGCGAAATTTTTGATGGGTCATTGCCCAGAATTGTTCGCAGGATTGACGGACTAGTTATTCACGCCGCAATTTTTCTTTCCAAAACGCTCAAACTCTCCCTCAATCTTTCCTTTTCAATTTCAACTCTTGGCGGAATACTTGCGAGATTTTCGCCAGGGAAAGGCGTTGTGCTTGCCACTTCCAAACAATAATCCATGCCTTCGGCAAAATTTTTTGCGGCTGTTTTTAGCCAAGTGGCGAGATCTTTATCGCCGTTGAATTTTTCAACTTGCAAGGCAAACCAATAGCCGTACATCTCAACTTCTTTTGCGAACATGTGCGGGCGTTCTGGTGGAGTTAAATCTGCTACGCGACCGTAAATGTGGTCTATCATTTCTTGCATATCGTAACTTCGGTTGAACCAAGCGATGTTGGGACCTGGGCAAATGGCTTGCGGGGCCTCTTCTGTTTTTTCTGCACCAAAGAAAATCAAACCGCTGTTGCCAAGATGGTCGCATATACACTGCTTTACATAAACATCTTTTCGCATTTTTTCTTTTTGCTCTTCGCTTGCATCGCTTTCTTCAATTTGCTTTAATTTGCGTTCTTGATAAAAGCGGCTCGCTTTGCAAACTGGGGCTTCGCTGAACTCCGTGTTGTTCTGCAAAAATCCTTTTACGCAAGGGCTGCCGGGTTTCCCTGCTGCTATTTGTTTTTGCTGATATTTTTCGGAACCAGAACCGCGCAAGTTGTTGAAATATATGTCTAGCGGTGAAGCATCGCTCATATACAAATCTTGGGGCGTGGATTTTTCCAGTTGCTCTCTTGTTTCTTTATCAACAGGGCTAACCTCTGGCACAAGCAAAAATGGGCTTCCCCAGCCGGTGCCGTCCATGCCGTAATATTCTCTCATTCTCAAATCTTCGGCGTAATTCCCTATGCCGCCTTGAACGGTGATTCTCGGTGGAGGGGTTTCTTTTACCGCCTCGGCGTTCCAGCCTTTGGATTTGTAAAAATTCACAACGGTTTCCCTGAACTGGTGCAAAAGGCTGCGTTGCGAGCGAATTTCTTTTAATATGGTAGGGAGGAGCATTCCCTGGCTTGGAAAAGCGTGACCGCCGCAGTTAAGCCCAGACTCAATTCTGTATTCGCTCACTTCCAAACCTTTGCGCGCCAAAAATTTTCCCTGAATAAGAGCAGAGCGAAAATCCGATGCCTTGATTATAATTCTTTTTCCTATTTCACCTGTGGCACTTCTGTAAAATTCTTTGAACTGCGCCATATAGTTGTAAAGGCTTTGATTTATGCCCGCGCTAAAAACAATGGCGGAATTTTTCAGAGAAGATTTTGCATAACCTTTCAATGCGGTTTTTGCATCTGTGAATTCATCGCTAAAAGGTTCCTTTCCATTTGGATTTGGAGGCAAGCGGTCTAGCTTAACCATTATGTTCACATCTATGGAACCTTCTTCCATGCTGTGGTTCAAAGTTGTCTCTATTTCCTCTCTCTCTTTTGACGGAGAATCTTTCATACCCATTAGCTTTAGGTAAAGACTCCTCAAATGATGCCCTGTGGGTAGCATTTCAAAATACTTGGCTTTTTCGTTCTTAACAAAGAAAGGCTGTTTTTTTATGGATTCAAAGCGAATCTTTACAACTTCTGCCAGCGTATCTAAATATGCGGTTATTCTTTTTGCCCTGCCATCTGGCTCCTTTGGAGGAATAGGCTCATATTTCAACTTATATTCTTCGGCATAAATTTTGCGAAATCTCTCCAACAGAAAATCGTCCACCAAAGATACAACGGAAGATATTCCAAACGGAGCCACCCTAGCAGGTGTATCTGCCGTATAGGACGTGCCCATCACAGGAATATGAAAAGTGTGCAAGGTAGGAAACATGATATTAATATAGTAAGTAAAAAAATGGCTTTTTCATATCCCATGTCCCTAGTCCCTTGTCCCAGAGCACTTAAATATGAGTTAGTCAGCATTTACTAAATTTTCAAAATGCTAGATATTTTGCCAAAAAATCTAAACCTTTTCCAAGCCCAGCAAGCATTGAGCGAATATTTCAAAGACTGTATTTTAATAGGCGTTGACGAGGCGGGTCGGGGTCCATTGGCAGGTCCCGTGGTGGCTGGCGCAGCCGTTGTCGGGGCAGACCTCGTTGGGGCAGACCTACGTGCCTGCCCAACCCCAACAAACGCAATATCCATTTTAAACGATTCCAAAAAATTAACCGAAAAACAACGCGAACTAATTTTCGCAGAATTGCCGCATCATTGCAAATATCATTCCATAGGCGAGGCCTCGTCACAAGAGATAGACGACATTGGAATTCTAAACGCAACCTTCTTGGCTATGAGGCGTGCCCTTGCCCAAATAATTTCACAACTCAAAGAAAAAAATTTGCCCTATAAAATTTTGGTGGACGGAAATTTGCACATAAGGGAAATAGACAAAGATTTGCAAATTCCCATAGTGAAAGGAGATGGCAGAGTGGCTTGCATCGCGGCTGCTTCTATTTTTGCAAAAGTGCATAGGGATAGGTTAATGGTAAAATTTGCGGAGCAATTTCCAAACTATGGCTTTGAAAAACACAAAGGCTACGGCACAAAAGCACATATAGATGCCATACGAAAATTCGGACAATGCGAAATTCACAGGCGGAGTTTTAAAATTTAGACAATTTTCTACCTTCCCCTAAATGAAAACAAATTTTCACGAACAAGATTCTAAAATCATAGCCCCGACCTATGCAAAGGCAAATGTAGATTTCACGCACGGAAAGGGTGCTTTGCTTTTTGATAGCAAAGGAAAGGAATATTTGGATTTTGCAAGCGGAATATCTGTAAATGCGCTTGGGCACTCTCACCCTGCCATAAAAAAAGCCATAAGGGAGCAGAGCGAAAAGTTTTCGCACATATCAAACTTATTCCCAAACTTGCCGCAAATAAAACTCGCTCAAAAAATGCTCTCGCTGACAAAATTCGGCAAAGAAAATGGCAAAGCCTTTTTTTGCAACTCCGGCACAGAAGCAAACGAAGCCGCTATAAAATTCACTAGAAAATATTTTCATAGCAAAGGCGAAAAAGAGCGTTTTGAAATAATAACATTCAAAAATGGTTTTCACGGGCGTACTTATGGCGCACTTGCCGCAACAGGGCAAGAAAAACTAAAAGAGGGTTTTGGCCCAATGCCTGCCGGCTTTAAGTTCGTGGAATGGAACAATGCAGAGGAATTGCAAAAGGCAGCCTGCAATAACACAGCGGCAATAATGCTTGAGCCTGTGGTTGCGGAAGGTGGCGTTTTGATGCCTTCAAAAAAATTCATAGAGACGATAAACCAACTTAAAAAGCAAAGCGGTTGCCTAGTTATATCAGACGAAATTCAAATTGGGTTTGGGCGTTGCGGAGCAATTTCCTGCTCGGAGCTTTTTGGCATAAACGCAGATATTACCACTTGGGCAAAATCTTTGGGCGGCGGCTTGCCGCTTGGCATGGTGCTTATGAGCGCAAAAATTGCGCAGTGCCTAAAACCAGGCGACCACGGAACCACCTTTGGCGGAAACCCAATCGCTTGCGCAGCGGGTCTTGCTGTTTTGGAGATTATTTCAAAGCCTAAAACTCTTTCAAATGTGAAAGAACGTTCTTTGCAGTTGAAAAACGGATTGGAAGCTCTTGCAAAAAAACATTCTTGCCTTGGCGAGATTCGCGGCTGCGGTTTGCTGCTTGGCATTGAATGTAAAAAACCTGTGGCAGATGTAATTGCCGCTTGCAGGGAACAAGGCTTGCTCATTTTACGTGCTGGAACGGATGTTTTGCGGTTTTTGCCGCCGCTAATTGTGACAAAAGCCCAAGTAAATGAGGCTTTGAAGAAATTTGAGTTTGCTATATTTCACAAATAAATTTACACATAGGAGTATAGTTATGGCTCAAAAGGAATATTCTGTAGGCTATGCGTTATTTATAGCCTGTGCAGCCGCCATAGGCGGCTTTTTGTTCGGTTTTGATACTTCCGTGATAAACGGAACCCTAGATGCTCTGAGGTTCAAACTTGGCGCAAATGATGCGCAGCTTGGGCTTGCAGCCTCCATAGCGGTTTTGGGTGCGGCGTGCGGTGCTTTCTTTGCAGGTGCCTTGGCAGACAAATTTGGGCGCCGCAGGGTTATGATAACATCTAGCGTTCTCTTTTTAATAAGCGCGATAGGTTCTGGCAATCCATACTTTTTCACAACAGCGGGAACTGCGGCAAATATGATAGAATTCATTGTTTGGCGTGTGATTGGCGGAGTTGGCGTTGGAGCGGCGAGCATTATTGTTCCGGCTTATATCGCAGAAATTTCCCCCGCACCTTTGCGCGGCAGGCTTGCGACTATGCAGCAGTTCGCCATAGTGATAGGAATTTTTGCGGCACTGCTTTCCAACTATTTCTTAGGCGAAATTGCAGGCGGCGGAGCGGTGGTTATGGACGAGGCAACTCGTTTGGCCAGTGATGTAACAAAAATCGGTTCTTTTGAAACTTGGCAGTGGATGTTTTGGATAGAGTGCATCCCTGCGATTCTTTACGGCTTGCTAGTTCTGTTCATTCCCGAAAGCCCTCGTTATTTGGTAGCTCGCAAGCAACCCAAAAAAGCTGGCGAAATTTTGGGCAAAATTCTCTCGCCTAGCGTTGTAGCTCAAAAAATAGAAGACATTAAAAAGAGTTTGCATTCCGAAGTGGCTCCAAAGTTCAGCGATTTGTTGGAAAAAGTTGCTGGCAAAACCCGTTTGGCTCCCATTGTCTGGGTTGGAATAGGCATTGCGGCATTGCAGCAATTTGTTGGCATAAATGTAATTTTCTACTACGGCAATGTTCTATGGGAATCGGTTGGATTTACTCAGCAAGATGCGATGAAAACAAGCGTTCTCTCTTCTGTTGTTAATATAGCAAGCACCGTTATAGCAATAGCTTTGGTGGATAGGCTCGGCAGAAAACCCTTGCTTTTGGCAGGTTCTATTGGAATGTTCGTAACTCTTGGCATTATGGCGGCAATATTTGGCACAGCAGGTTTGGATTCTAACGGCAATCCAGAAATTGGCGGTGCCACTGCTTATGTTGCGGTGATTTCTGCAAATTTCTATGTGGTGTTTTTTGCATTTTCGTGGGGACCTGTGTGCTGGGTTTTGCTAGGCGAAATGTTCAACAACCGAATTCGCGGCGCAGCTCTTGCCCTTGGCGGATTATCGCAATGGATTTCCAACTTTGCAATATCAAGCTCATTCCCAATTTTGCTGGCAAAAATAGGCCTCGGCGGTGCTTATGGCATTTACAGCTTCTTTGCTTTTGTGAGCATATTCTTTGTTCTCAAAAAAGTTCAAGAAACCAAGGGAAAGGAATTGGAGGATATGTAGGGTATTTTATTTGAGCCTCTCTGCGAGGCTCGTGAATTTAATTTTCTACATTCTAAATATGGAAGCAATGTCTATTGGTAAAATAAAATCTCAATTTTCAGATGTTTTGAAAATTGTTAAGAAAGGCAAGCGCGTTGGTGTGCTATATGGCAGAGGTAAAAAACCCGTAGCTATGATAATACCTTTTGCCGAAGAAGATAATATGTCTTCTTACGAAATAGGAAAAAACTATTTTGGAAAATATGGTAGTGGAAACGGTAGTCTTTCTCAGAATTATAAGAAAATATTAAAACGGAATTAGTGAAAAAGGAATTATTATATATGAAATTAAACAAAAAGATATTCAAAGAATAATAGAATTATCTGTTAAATATTCCGATATTCCTATGGATTTTGCAGATGCTACTTTAGTTCTCGTAGCGGAACAAACCGGAATTCACAAAATAATTTCCATTGATTCGGATTTTGAAATATACAGATTACCTAGTAAAGAAAGAATTGAGAATATATTTAATCTTTAAGCACATCGTCAACTCTTAACTATATTCTACAAATGCCAAAAATCAAAATATGCGGGTTGTTCAGAGAGCAGGATATTGAGTTTGCGAATGAGGCAATGCCGGATTTCATCGGTTTTGTTTTTGCAAAGAGCCACCGCCAAATCAATTCTGAAACAGCCGCTCTGTTTAAAAAGCGGTTGAATCCGCAAATAACGGCTGTTGGCGTGTTTGTGAATGCAGAAATTCCCTCTATAACCAAGCTGTATTATTCTGGCATAATAAATATTGCGCAACTTCACGGCAGCGAAAGCGAAGATTATATAAATACGCTGAAAAAAACTTGCGATGTGCCTGTGATAAAAGCTGTGAACATAGAAAGCGCAAAGCCTGCAAATGCAGACTACCTGCTTTTTGATAATGGCAAAGGAGGAACGGGCAAGGCTTTTGATTGGAATTTAATCCCTAAATGCGACAAGGAATTCTTTTTGGCTGGCGGCATAAATTTGAGCAATATCGGAGAAGCCGTAAAGCTGAACCCTTATGGCATAGATTTGAGCAGTGGGGTGGAAAATGAAAAAGGCGAAAAAGACAGGGAGAAAATCATCGAAGCCTGCCGGATTGTGAAGGGTTAAATTATTTCTATCTTAAACCGCATGTGGATTATTGCACTTCTTTTCTCTGTTTTGGCGGCTTTTGCGCAAACTCCGTATTTGCCTAATGCCAAAATTGAAAAAGGAACAATGCCACTTGTCATGGAACGCTCAGACTCACTGGCAGCAATGCGAAAAGCAGGGCATTTGCATTTGCAAGGCAATGTCAAGTTCCGGCACGATTCCGTTACGTTTGGAACAGAACGCGCTCATTGGGACAGAAATTCCGATGCTGTGAATAGCGAAGGCGGTTTTAATTTTCACTACCCAAAAGGAAATATAAAGGCAGAAAGAGGAAATTATATGCGAAAAACCAGCACCGCCATTGCAGAAAACAATGCGGAATCACGTGATTCCGCTGGCAAGGGTGCTTTTTTCGGTGAAAAAATAATTTACAACCGAGGAACAGAATTTTTGGAAATTCCACTCCAGCCACTTGCCCATTATTATTTTATGGAAAAAGGAAAATTAGACACCCTTGCCATTCGCTCCAAAACAATGACTTATGACCAGAATAAGCAAATAGCCATTGCCGCAGATTCGGTTTATATAACTAGGCGCGAAGTTGTGATTACCGGAGATACAGGAGTCTATAACCAAAAGGATGGTTTTTTATCCCTTAAAGGAAACCCTATATGCCACATGAGCGATTATGTTGTTTCGGGCGATTCTATGTTTGTGAAACTGAATAACAACGAGGTGGAATCTGTTTTGGTGATTAAAAATGCGCACGGCACACAGCAAACCGTCTCTACAAGCAAAAAACCAGCTCAATTCTCGGAAGTTTTTGGAGATACTCTTTTTTTATCGGTGAAAAACAACAAAGCTCAAAGTTTGTATGTAAATGTAAATGCCAAAGGTTTATTTTATGAGATGGATTTGCCAAACTATGTGAACAAAATGAACGGCGACAGGATGGATATTTCCTTTGATTTAGGGCGAATGAAAATCGCAGAGGTAAACGGCAATGCAGAAAGCCTTGTGTTCAATATAACTCCGAGCAGAAAAGTAGATGGCAAAAACGAATCGACGGGAAAATCCATTCTCATTGCATTTGATTCAACCCAAGTGAGCAAAATCAAGGTAAAAGGAAACTTGGCTTCTGGCATTTATTACGATATGAGCAAAGGAAAAAAGAAAAACCCAACCGATTCTCTGCCCGAGGCAACAACTGAGGCAAGTGTTGACTAAAAATTTTAACTTGTGATTTTACTTATTATTCAACATAACGTGCAAAACCTTGGCTATTTTCTCGGCTGCAAAGTCGCTCAACTGGCGTACCTCATATTTCTTTTTTGCTGGATATTTAGACTCTTTGGGCAAAAATTCCGATATATCTGGCGTAGTATCGCAGCCTTTGGGACGCATCCAACTTGGGCGCTCATTGGTAAAACGGCCATCTGCCGTTAAGTATTGCGGACCTTTGGTTTTATCTGACATAGCTGGTAAAATAGAAATTTGCTACATTTCCTTTATGCAAAATCTAACAGCAAAGGAAAGATTAGCCATTCCTCCGCAAAAAATGCCGGAGCTGCCACCCGAAGTCCGCTCAAAAAATATGGACGAAGTGGCTACAGGCTATTCTGCTGAACAAGCGAAGAAAGAAGCCCTTAGATGTTTGAATTGCAAAAAGCCAGGCTGCATAGATGGGTGTCCTGTTCGCATAGATATACCAAAATTCATATCCCACATTGCAGACGGGGACTTTCAAAATGCCATAGACACAATTAAAGAAACATCGCTTTTGCCAGCCGTATGCGGCAGGGTTTGCCCACAGGAAAAGCAATGCCAAAAAAAATGCGTAGTTGGCATAAGTTTAAAAGACGTTGAAAAATCAGTTGCCATTGGAAGGTTGGAGCGTTTTGTAGCAGACTGGGAAAGGGAAAACGGCACGGTTAAAATTCCTGAAGTTAAACCCGAAACAGGAAAGAAGGTTGCGGTTATAGGCTCTGGCCCCGCAAGCCTTGTAGTTGCCGCAGATGTGCGCAGAGAAGGTCATTCGGTCACCATTTTTGAAGCCTTCCACAAACTGGGCGGAGTTATGCGCTATGGTATTCCAGAGTTCCGTTTGCCAAATTCCATTGTGGACAAAGAAATAGAAACGCTTAAAAAAATGGGTGTCCAGTTCAAAACAAATTTCGTAGTTGGCAAAACCCGCAAAATTTCAGATTTGCTCAAAAAAGATGGATATGATGCCACATTCATAGGCACAGGTGCAGGGCTTCCGCTTTTTATGGGAATTCAGGGCGAAGAATTGAACGGAGTTTTTTCTGCAAATGAGTTTTTGACAAGGGCAAATTTAATGCGTGCTTATGAGAGGGATTTTGCAGATACACCGCTTTGGGAAGGAAAGGAGGTTGCGGTGCTGGGTGGTGGCAATGTAGCTATGGATGCTGCCAGAGTATCTGTACGCTTGGGTGCGAAGGTTCGCATAATTTACCGCAGAACAGCTGCGGAAATGCCAGCAAGAGCAGAGGAAATTCACCACGCTATGGAAGAAGGGGTTGAGTTTTGCTACCTGCAAAATCCGAGCGAAATTTTAGGCGATGAAAAGGGTTTTGTACGCGCATTGAAAATTGAACGCTATAAACTCGGAGAACCTGATGAGAAAGGCAGGCCGCGCCCTGTGAAAATTGAAGGGGAATCCTTTGAGCTTCCTGTTGATACGGTTTTGGTTGCCATAGGGAATTCCTCCAACCCGCTCATAAGCCAAGGTATGCCCGAATTGAAGGTGAATAAAAGGGGAAATATTGAGCTTTTGAACCCTGAGACAAATGCCACTTATGTGGATGGGGTTTTTGCAGGTGGCGATATTGTGCTTGGAGCGGCAACGGTTATACTTGCCATGGGTGAAGGCAGGCGAGCCGCTAAGGGAATTTTACTATATTTAAACAAACAACCTAATTAGGGGACGCTTTATGAGAAAAATTCTTTTTGCGGCAGTTTTTGCCATTTTTGCCAGCACACAGGCTTTTGCCATTTTGGGCATAGGCGCACACTATATTATGAACACGGGTTCGCTAAAGGATGATCATGGCAAAATACAAATAAGCCCAACGTCAACTGACGATGTATATATAACAGTAAATCAAGAAGAAGCAAGCGGTTTGCAAGGCATAGGTTTTAAGGCTTGGATAGATTTTTTGCCTTTTGTAGATATAGAAGGCACTTTGAATGTGGCAGCAACCAAATATAAAACTTCCTTGACAATTCCTATAATGACAGATAAGGGATTAGACTCTACTACTATTTATTTGAACTATTCTCCAGAAGCTCCATATAATGTAATTCCGGGTGGTTCTGTTGATCCTCTATTCGGAGTTGTAAATGGCGATATATCTGTGATGTATCCATTTACGGATATACCTCTTATTCGCCCTTATATAGGCATAGGATTTAGTTATTTTGCCAGTATTCCAATAGCAAACTATTCTTTTGCTAAAAAAATGCTTGATAGCAATAATGGTCTTATAGACGCATTATTAGACCCAACAAATCCAGACAATTCAAACGCAACAGAGGAAATAAAAGCACGTTTGATTAGCACTTTGCAGAACGAAAGCTACACAACAGGCATGGGCGGTCATATAATTGCCGGATTCCGCATTAAGCCTCCTGTTATTCCACTTGCCGTTTATACAAACGGTAAATATTATTTTGGTGGCAACACAAACAAACAATTCTCCCAAGGTTTTGTGTTAGAAGTAGGCGGCGGGTTTGCCCTTTGATATAGCACTTATTTCTTCGCCAGAGAATTTTGCGGGCGAACACGAAATTATAGAACAGATGTTTGAGAGTGGCTTGAAAATGCTTTATGCGAGAAAGCCACAAATGCCAGAACCTTTGCTGGAGAGGTGGACAATAGGCTTTGATATAAAATGGCATAATAATATTTTTTCTTGGAAAGGTTCCGCCCACAGTTTTGAAGAATTGGAAAAATCAAGTACAGATATATGTTTTTTAAGCCCAATTTTTGATTCCATTTCCAAATTCGGATACAAAGCAAAATATAATAACCAAGAACTAAAAGAGGGAATAACCGCTTGGAGAGACTTTCAGAAAAAAGAAAACCGCTCGCAAAAATTATTTGCGCTTGGCGGTGTTGCCGCAGAAAACATTGCAGAGCTTGCAAGCCTTGGATTTGACGGTGCCGCTGTACTAGGCGCAGTATGGCACAGCCCAGACCCCGTGGAAGCGTTATTGGAAATAATTAATCGCTGTCGGGGTTGAATTGATTTTCTTCTGCTTTTTTGGCTAAATACTTTCCGTGTTTCAGGCAATAAAAGCAAACAAGAATTGAGCATATAAACGCCATAAGGCACGAAACAGGATATCCCAGCCCAAAACCAACAGGAGCGTTCATTATATGTTGAGGACTAATCCAGAATAAATAGAGGAATATCACAAAAGACAAAAACGCAAGAGGTATCAATAAAAAAATCACAGGCTTTTTCTT
>CAZIMU010000051.1:0-11067 GCA_964540355.1 uncultured Fibrobacteraceae bacterium
CAAAAGCTTCTTTGTAGAGTTTATTTAAATCTTCTTCTTTTATTTTGGTTAAAACTCCGCAAACAAAGGAATTGTGATTTGGAGATAATATGTTGAAATCTCCGGTTTCGTCTATGGAAAAATGGTAGTGCATTGGTTGTAGTAATATAGTATTTATTTTCTATTTCTTATGAAAATTTCTGTATTTATATTTATGCCAAAAATATATGACAATATAGAGAATCATTTAAAAAATGGATTGAATGAAACGCTTAAACTTTCACAGAGAGCAGATTTTTGCGTTGGTTATTTTAATTTGCGCGGTTGGAAGGAAGTTGCAGATAAGATAGATAACTTAACTGGTGCTACCGTTCCTGAGAAAAAGGGCGATATTCATCGTATATGCCGATTGCTTGTTGGTATGCAAAAAACGCCTAGTGACATTTACTATATTATAAAGTATGAAAACAAGTAAAATAAGCAAGTCCAACGAAGATAAGCAATACAATTTGTTAATAAAACAAATTTCTTTGGCAATGGCAAACGCTAAAAAACACATAGCAACTACAATAAATAAAAGTCTTGTTAAAACATACTGGACTATCGGTAAATATATTGTTGAATTTGAACAAAATGGAAATGTGCGAGCAAAATATGGCGAACAATTATTGGTTAATCTTTCCAAAGATTTAACAGTTTCGCTTGGCAAAGGTTTTTCAAAATCAAATCTATTTAATATGCGTTTGTTTTACACTCGCTTCCCAATTTTCCAGACAGTGTCTGGAAAATTAAGTTGGTCGCATATTATATAGAATATAATTCCAGTTTAAAAATATTTTCTATATTCCCATTATGTCTCTTTTAGAAACCTTACCCAAGCCGCAGGCAAAAGACTGCCTGCTAGACTATGCTGCAATTTTGCAGCTTTTGCCGCATCGCTTTCCTTTTCTGCTCATAGATAGAGTTCTCTCTTTTGAGCCAGATGCAGAGAAGGCAAAAATAACTTGCTTGAAAAATGCGAGTTTCAATGAGCCTTATTTTATGGGGCATTTCCCGGGCGACCCAGTGATGCCTGGTGTTTTGCAGGTAGAAGCTATGGCGCAAGCTGGTTGCATTTTGGCATACTTGAAATTTGAAGAAGAATCCAAAGGCAAACGCCCTGCTTTTATGGGTGTTGATGGTTGCCGTTTTCGCCGCGCTGTTAGACCAGGCGACTCTTTGAGAATAGAAGCTGAGTTGGAAGAATTCCGCCGCGGCATAATTACATTTGATGGAAAAATTTTTGTTGGCGAAGACCGCGTTGCAGAAGCAAAGCTAAAAGCCACAATGGTGTGATATGCGAGTTCTCGTTACTGGCGGAGCAGGTTTTTTAGGTTCGCATTTGTGCGATAGGCTCATTGAGCAAGGGCACGATGTTATTTGCCTTGACAATTATTTCACAGGCAGCAAAAAAAATGTTGAGCATTTGGCGAGCAACCCTCGCTTTGAGCTTATTCGCCACGATGTAACCGAGCCAATTCTTTTGGAAGTGGATAGGATTTACAACCTCGCTTGCCCTGCCTCTCCGGTGCATTACCAATACAACCCTGTTAAAACTATTAAAACGAGCATACTCGGCGCGGTGAATATGCTGGGGCTTGCCAAAAGGGTAAGGGCTAGAATTTTGCAGGCGAGCACGAGCGAGGTTTATGGAGACCCAAGCGTTCACCCACAGGTGGAGGAGTATTGGGGAAATGTGAATCCAATAGGAATCCGCAGTTGCTACGACGAAGGAAAGCGTGCTGCCGAAACATTGTTTATGGATTATCACCGCCAAAACAACGTGGATGTTCGCATTGTGCGTATTTTCAACACCTACGGACCTCGGATGCACCCAAACGATGGCAGGGTGGTGTCTAATTTCATAGTGCAGGCTTTGCAGGGCAAAGATATAACCGTTTACGGCGATGGGCAGCAAACACGTTCTTTTTGTTTTGTGAGCGATTTAGTGGAAGCCATTTTGCGCACAATGGAGCAGAATGAATATACTTTGCCCATAAATATAGGCAACCCTGGCGAATTTACCATTTTGGAACTAGCAGAAAAAATAATCAAACTAACTGGCAGCAAAAGCAAAATAATAAAAGAACCCTTGCCCGCAGACGACCCAAAGCAACGCAAGCCCGACATCAGCAAGGCAAAAAAATTTCTAAACTGGGAACCGAGCGTGAATTTAGAAGAAGGATTGAAAAAAACAATAGAGTATTTTCTATCTTCTCCTTATGGATTTGATTCCGTTTAAAGATATTTACTACCTAAGCGCGGCAAAAAAAATTTCTATCTTGTATAGCGGAGGCTTTTATGGCAAAGCAAAATATTCATAAATTAGCTTTAAATTATTTTATAAAACATCAAAAAGAACTTTGTAAAAAATACAAAGGCAAGGAACTTTTAATGCGTGGCGCAAAAGTAATTGAAGCGTACGATTCATTTCACGAGGCAGCAGCAGCAGGCAGGAAATTGTTTGGTTCGGGGAATTTTTCCGTTCAAGAGTGCATACCAGGAGATGATGCTTATACCGTTGATATTCAACCATTGGTATTTGCATGAATTTGACTATCAGGCACCAAGGTTTTGCAAAAAAAATAATCTGCAATGCACAAATAACATCTATTGACAGCGGCAAATCCATAAAGGTTACGGCAATGTGGGATACTGGGGCTACAAGGTCTTTAATAAATGACAGCATAGTTAAAAAATTGCAACTTAAAGCGATTAATCTTGCTATAATAAAACACGTTGCAGGAACAGAAACCTACCCTGTATATTCGGCAGCTCTTAAAATTCAAGGTGGAATGAAAATAAAGGAACATAGATTTGTATCGTTCCCAAATATTCATACATTTGATATGATTATAGGGATGGATATAATTACATTAGGTAAATTTTGCATAGAGAATAAAAATAACAACTCGTTTTTTTCTTTTAAATGTTAATGTATACAGAAACGTGGGTTTTATTCTGAAAAATAAGTTTTCTTTTACTATATTACCCCTATGGATTTCATTCCGTTTAAAGATATTCTTTTTTATGCAACGGCTGCTATTATGGTGGCGGCGGCTTTGCTCACGGTATTGGCGAAGAATATTTTGCACAGTGCGGTTGCCCTTATATGCACGTTTTTTGGAACGGCGGTTCTTTATTTTTTGCTTTCGGCAGAGTTTATAGCTGTGGCTCAGGTGATGGTTTATATAGGCGGCGTGGTTGTATTTGTTGTGTTCACCATTTTACTCACAAGCCGCTTGGGCGAACGTGTTCAGGAAACAAGCCGTTCAAGAAAAATCGTGGCTCTTGTTTTTTCCCTGCTCATCGCTATTTTAGCATTTAGCTTCTTAAAAGAATTTGGAATGGTTTGGCAAGACCAGGCAGAAGATTTTGCCACTCTAGCCGCCATAGGTAAAAGGCTTCTTTCTCCCGATGATACTGGCTTTCTTTTGCCTTTTGAGGCAATTAGCTTGTTGCTTTTAATCTCTTTGATAGGCGCGGTGACCATAGCGCGAATTCCAAGCGATGATAAAAATGAGGGGGCAAAATGACTTTGCAAGCCTGTCTTTTGTTAGCTTTTTTCCTCTTTGCAATAGGGGTTTACGGAATTTTAACCCGCCGCAACGCCATTGGAATTTTAATCAGCATGGAGTTGATGTTAAACGCCGCAAACATAAACTTTATAGCCTTTGCGCATTTCAGAGCAGCAGATGCAACGGCTGGATCTGTTTTTAGCCTTTTTATTATAGCAGCCACCGCCTGCGAAATGGCAATCGCGCTTGCTATAGCCATAACGGTTTATCGCAGGCACGGGCATTTAGACGTTGACGAATTAAGGGAACTCAGAGACCCGGATGTCTGAACAAGTTTGCTTGCTAGGAGCAACAGGCTCCATTGGCGATTCCGCACTTGACGTGATAAAACAGCACAAGGAACGTTTTTCCCTGCACTCTGCGGCAGCTCGCGGCAATGTGCAAAAAATGGCTGGTATTGCCAAAGAATATCCAAATGCAAAATTAGCTCTCTTTGATAAAACCGCCGCTTTGGAACTTCAAAAAATAACGGGCAAAGCTGTCTTGGCAGGCATGGAAGGTTTGCTGGAATTGGTTTCTGATTCAGCTTGCGATTTGGTGGTGAATGGATTGACTGGTTCTGTTGGTTGCGAACCGACATTGAAGGCGATAGCGAGCGGCAAAAAAATTGCTCTTGCAAATAAAGAAACCCTTGTGATGGCAGGTGCAATAATAAAACAGGCTCTTGAAAAAAATCCAAAAGCAAAAATAACTCCTGTTGATAGCGAACACAATGCGATTTTCCAATGCCTTGCAGGGCGAGGCGAGAGAGAAGTTGAAAGTTTGGTTATCACCGCAAGCGGAGGTCCTTTTAGAGAATTGCCAGCGGAAAAATTTTCTGAAATAACATTAAAAGATGCGCTTAATCACCCTGTGTGGAGCATGGGAAAAAAAATTACCATAGACTCCGCATCTATGATGAACAAGGGTTTGGAAGTTATAGAGGCTCATTTTCTTTTTAATATTCCCTACGAACAAATCAAAGTTGTTGTGCATCCGCAGAGCATGGTTCATTCGCTTGTGCAGTTCATAGATGGCAGTTTAATGGCGCAACTCGGAGCGCCGGATATGAGAATTCCCATTCTTTGTGCAATGACTTTCCCCGAAAGGTTGCCTCTAAATACAAAGCGGTTAAATTTGCCGGAAATTCAAAAGCTCACATTTTTTGAACCAGATTTAAAAAAATTCCCCTGCCTTTCTTTGGCTTACGAGGCGGGCAAAGCGGGCGGCACAAGAGCGGCTGTTTTGAATGCCGCAAACGAAATTTTAGCAAACGCTTTTATACAGGAGAAAATTTCTTTTTTGGATATTCCGCGTGGCATTGAGCATTGCTTGGGGAAAATCCCAGAGCAAAGCGGTGAGTTGAATTTGGAGAAAGTTTTGCTTGCGGATTCCGCTGCTAGGGAAGAGGCTTGTATTTTTTTAGACGCAAAATTTTCTACATTTAAATCCTAATGATTCTAGTCCGTTACGTGCTTAAAGAGCATATAGCCCCCTTTTTCGCTGCGCTTTTCGTGACTACATTTTTATTTGTAATAAATTTTTTGGTAGAAGTGCTAGACAAAATTCTCTCCAAGGGGATTCCCGCTGGTATTGTTTTGGAGATTTTTGGGCTAAATGTGGTTTGGATGGTGGGGCTTGCTGTGCCTATGTCTGTGCTTGCCGCCACTCTTATGACTTTTGGCAGGCTTTCTTCGGATAGGGAAATAGTGGCTATGCAGTCTGCGGGAATTTCGCCGCTTTCGCTTATGCGGCCTGTTCTTGTGTTTTCTGCCTTGCTTATGGTTCTGTTGATGCTTTTCAACAACTGGCTACTGCCCGAGGCAAATTACCGTAGCGCAATGCTCATGCAGTCAGTTACTCGCAAAAGACCCCACGCTATGATAGATGAAGGCAAACTCATAAACCAGTTCCCTGGCCTCCAAATTTGGGTTTCTCGCATAGATAACCAAAACGCAGAGCTTTATGGCATAAAAATTTTTGAAATTGGCGGTAATTACCCGCGTGTTATAACCGCAGATAGTGCTTCAATGGAATACGTGGATATGGGCGCAACCCTTATGCTTCATTTGAAGAACGGCGAAAATCATTTTGTTGACCCCAAAGACCCAGAGCGTTATTTTAGAATTCACTTTGCAAATCAGGATTTCGCTGTGCAAAACATTGATGACCGCTTTGAGCGCACCGATAACAAAAGCCGTGGCAACCGTGAACTGGACATAGAAGAGATGCTCAAGGTGATAAAAGAAGCGGGTGAAGACAATCAAAAACTAATTGAGGAATTTGATCCGCTAGTTTGGCAAAACATAAACGATTTAAATTTGATTCTTAAAAAAGATACTATTTTGTCGGAAAAGCTAAGAAGCAAAAAGATTCTGCCTAATGCAGAAAAGCATGCAAAGGCTTTGGCACTCGTAAAACGGGAAGAAAGTGAAACTTTGGTTAAAATAGGCAGAATGGAAACTAGGCGCGAAGGCATATTAAAGCGCATAGCTATACACAAGGTTGAAATTCACAAAAAAATAAGCACTGCTGTGGCTTGTGTTGTATTTGCCCTTATAGGTGCGCCGCTTGGCATAATAGCACGGCGAGGTGGAATTGGCCCAGGCACTGTTTACAGCCTTGGATTTTTTACCGTTTACTGGGTGTGCCTCATCGGTGGTGAAAATTTGGCAGACCGCTTGATAATTTCGCCAGCAATTTCAATGTGGGCTTGCAATGCGTTTATTGGAACAATTGGTTTGCTTTTAACTTGGCGGGTAGCTCGGCGATGAAATTTTCCTCTTATCTACTTGGAAATTTCTTAAAATCCTTTACCTTAATATCGGTAGGGAGCATACTTGTTTTCATTATAATAGATTTTGTGGGCAATATAAAAATGTGGCTTTTAAGAGGTTTGGATCAAACCGGAGAATATTACTTAAATTACCTGCCATACATAATATATCTCGTTTCTCCTGTTGCGATAATGCTTACGGCAATAGCAAGCGTTGGCGCAATGGCAAGGCATTTGGAAATTTCTGCTATGCAGGGTGCGGGCAGAAGCCCTTTTAGAATTCTGTTGCCCATTCTTGTTGCAGGGATAATTATAACTGCGCTTCTCTTTACGGTTGGTGAAATGATTTTGCCAGATGCAAATCACCGCCGATTGGAGATTGCAGAAACAAGAATTGAGCAGAGAAAAAACCCTAGAATAAAGGAAAAAACACAATTTGTATTCATAGGTTCAGACCATTCGGATTGGTATTTTAGGTATTATAACGGCATAACCAAAAAAGGCGATAATGTTTCTTTGGTTTTGCAAGACAACGGCAAACCCACTGCTCGCTATGATGCAAAACATATAGAATGGAATGATAGTTCTGCTTCTTGGGTTTTGATAAACGGTTGGGCTAGATATTTTTCTCCAGAAGGAAATTTAAGTGCCAATAAATTCCAAACTATGGACATAGAGCAGCAAACCAGCGTTTTGCCCGAAGATATAATAAACGAAAGGCAGAGCCACGAAGAAATGAACTCAAGGCAAATAAGCCGCAGAATTGGAATTTTGAGGCGTAGCGGCGAAGACACAAACAAAATGGAAACCCAGTGGCATTTTAAATTTTCGGGTCCAATAACGGCAATGGTGACTCTGATAATTGCCCTTTCGCTTTCTCATAGATACAGCCGTAGCGGTGCTTTGAGCCAGCAGTTTGGCATAGGCATTATTATGACATTTAGTTATTATATTGTTATTCGCGTTGGCGTGCAAATGGGCGAGAACGGAATTTTAGAACCCTGGCTAGGTGCCTGGATAGGGCACATAATTTACGGTACGGTGGCACTTGCGATGTTGTTCAGGTCGTTTAGGTTGTGAGCGGTGTTTGCATATTTGTATCTTTACACCTCAAATGCAAAAATCTCTTAAACACATTGCGGTGATAATGGATGGCAATGGTCGCTGGGCTAAGTCCAAGGGCTTGGAGCGTTTTTTGGGGCACAGGCAAGGCACAAAGGCAACTGTTGCAACTGTTGAAGCAGGTGTGGATTTGGGTTTGGAGCATTTGACTCTTTTTGTGTTTAGCTCCGAAAATTGGCAGCGGCCTAAAATTGAAGTTGAATATCT
Source organism: uncultured Fibrobacteraceae bacterium (assembly GCA_964540355.1). GTDB lineage: Bacteria > Fibrobacterota > Fibrobacteria > Fibrobacterales > Fibrobacteraceae > Fibrimonas. The sequence goes on from CAZIMU010000051.1 coordinate 7,681, forward strand.
TATGAATTTGCTCGTTGAAATGGTTGCTCAAGAACTTCCTCACCTTATGGAAAAAAACGTTAAGATGAAAGTGATAGGCAACATGAGCAAATTGCCCGAAAAACCGCGCAAAAAACTTCAAGAAGCAATAGACAAAACTGCGCAAAACAGCGGTATGCAGCTCAACCTTGCAATATCTTATGGCGGGAGAATGGAAATTGTGGAAGCAGCCCGCGAAATTGCTTCACTTGCAAAAAAAGGTGAACTGAACCCAGACACTCTTGACGAAGCGCAATTTGCAAACTATTTATATTTGCGTGGCGCACCAGACCCAGACCTCGTTATACGCACGGGCGGCGAGTACAGGCTTTCCAACTACCTGCTATGGCAGGCTGCATATAGCGAATTTTTTGTGAGCGATGTTCTTTGGCCAAATTTCACTAAAGAAGATTTTGCAAAAGCCATTGAATTTTACAACACACGGCAGAGAAGATTTGGCAAGGTTGTGGAAGAGTAGCTATAACTCCAACTTCCCTATAAAAGAAAATCTCGGCACAAAGCCATTGTTGAGTTTGTCGTTTAATGGCCAAGACAAATTTATGTGGTTAACAACGCCTTGCACAGATTTGGAAGAAGAAACCCTTAACCCTATTCCCGCCATATATAGTAATTCTCTCGGCTCAAAAGCTCGTAATTTGTTTGTTGCTTCACCTGCTGTTAAAAAGGTGGCAAAGGATGGTATTTGCGTTAAAATTTCAAAGTCTGGTAAGTATCTCTGCTCTGCTTTAAAAGCAAAGGTATTTGCGCCTGCCAAATAATGTGCAGGAAAGCCCGGAAAAATTGAATTTCCGTCTAAATAAAATTGACGAGGGAAAGAACCTTGCCAGGATTCTATTTGCGCACTCAAAACCGAAGACCATTTTAAACTGGGTTTAAGGATATATTCGCCAAACAAAAGGTTGTGCATATTTCCAATAGAATCGTTATTCCAATAAAAGGAATTTTGCCCCTTTGCCAAGAAGTTATGCTTTTCTGTTCCAACCGATATATTTATAATATGCTCAAAATAAAAATCTTCATTCTCTGCCTGCCATTCTTTAATATTTTTTGCAATAGTAGTTTTAATATAATAACCCCTCTCCACATCCTCTGCCCATTTAACCCTATGCAAATTATATTTTTTCTCCAAACGAATTCGGCTCGCAGCTATGGAAAAACCTAACCTGGAATCTTTCATTCCATAACTATCTATTCTATGAAAATCGTACCCCATTCCCAAATATGTTTTAAACGATGCACCGCCATAAGAACGCAAAAGCCATAGAGATAGAGAATCTTCTTTTAATCCTTCTATTGAATCTATGGGATTTGGATTTTTGTTTTCGTAGTAGAATTCATCTCGCTTTGACCAAAGTATTTCCGCATTATATGACCACTGGTTTTTTGCCTGACTTATGAATGGATAACTTAAACCAAGGCTGCGTTCAAATCCGTCTGAGTTTTCGCTTATGATAAAGGAGAATTTGTGGTGTGGAATAAAAAAATCCTCTGTTTTGAATAGCAGGTATTTTAGGTCTCTTTCTTCTTCGTGCCTATAAAAGAAACCTATGGTATGCCCCAAGCCGAGCAGATTGTGTTCCAGCAAGCCAACTGCCCAAAGCCATTTTTCGCCTGGTTTTCCAAGTGAAACCTCAGGGGCAAAAGTCCAGTTATCGCTGGTTTCCACATATAAATCGGTATTGCCCAGCGAATCTTTTTTCATTTCTATTTTAGCATCGCTGATATATGGCAAAGCCCGCAGGTCTTTTTCCGCTTCTTGTATTTCCGCATAAGAAACAGTATCTCCTTCCTTGAAAGGAAGTCTTGCGCCAATGACTGATTCTCTGGTTTTTATATGAATTATGTTTCCTATTCTGTAAAGGCTTTTTTCTGCCGAAGTATGGGTTACGGCATCGTCAAAAACATTTTTTGTTTCTACGTGAATTTGAGAAATTCTCAAAGAATCTTGCGCAAAGGCAATGGAAATGGCAAGGAGCAGGAACAGAATATTTTTCCAACTAACTATTTCAATGCCATTTCTGCTAGAATTAGTTTTTCCACCGTAAACTAAATATGGTTCGCTTGTTTTGTTTAGGTTTTTATAAAAATTCAAACCTTTTAAAAAATCAGAGGAAATAGTGGAAGATGATTTTATCTCAATGCTCTTTATATTGGAGCCGTTGTCTATAATGCAATCAATTTCATTTCCTGTATTGTCCCTCCAAAAATACAGTGGCGGTTGAATGGCTTTGTTCAAATAGTTTTTGCATAAATCTGCGATAATCATATTTTCAAAGAGCGCACCTTTTGCCCAGTGCGAGTTTAAATCATTTTCTTTTTTTATGCCCAGCAAGCTACAGGCAAGCCCAGTATCATAAAAATATAGCTTTGGAGTTTTTACAAGCCGTTTGGAAAAATTATTGAAATGAGGTTGCAAAAAAAATATTATAAAGCTAGTTTCCAATATGGAAAACCAAGATTTTACCGTTTTCAAATCAACTCCAAGTTCTGTAGCGATGCTATTATAATTTAACAATTGCCCAATTCTGCCCGCAGCCAGGCGCATAAATTTTTGAAATAAAAATAAATTTGAAACATTTATAATTTGCCTCAAATCTCGCTCGGCATAAGTTTGTATATAAGAAGGATAGAACATATTTGGCTCTATATTCTTATCGTAAATTCTGGGATAAAATCCTGTTCTTATGTATTTTGTGAAATTATCCATTTCAAAATCCGTATTTTTCAATTCCGCTATGCTAAAAGGCAGCAAATGGCTTATAAAAACTCTGCCTGCCAAGCTTTGGGATATTTTGGCGGATAATAAAAAATTCTGCGAGCCAGTAATAATAAATTCCCCAGGGCGGTTATGTTCATCGCTAATGGTTTGTATATAGGAGAATAATTTTGGCAAAACCTGAATTTCATCTATTATCAAGCCATTTTTGCCCGTTTTTAAAAAGGAACGAGGGTCAGCCATAGCCTCTTCCATAGTGTCTGGATTTTCCAAATTGACATATCTGTAACTTGGAAAACACATTTTTGCAACCGTTGTTTTGCCAGATTGCCTAGGTCCCGTTATGGAAATAATGGGCATTTTCTCTGCCATAGCTTTTATTTGCTTTATAATCTCTCTTTTTACCATATTATCAATATAGAAAATATCTTTACAAATATGGAATTGTATTCCATATTTGTAAGAAACATCAATTTTACTCACCCTGCCATTTTCACTTCGTAGGCAGGGTTCGCGAGATTTTTTTCTATATTTACCCTTAAATATGACTTTTGGCAATAAAACAATTTTTGGCAGAGCTTGCGGTGCAGGCTCTAAAAGCAATTTTTTCGATTTGCATTTTAATGCCTCAA
>CAZIMU010000052.1:0-11066 GCA_964540355.1 uncultured Fibrobacteraceae bacterium
AAAATCTACACAATAATTATCGCTTTAATAGCCTTGTGCGGAGGCTTTTATGCCCTTGTGCGCTTTGCTGGGCTCAATCCCGATGAGTTATTTCAAAAGCCTACCACCAAAACAGAATTTTTTGGAACCGTTGATCCCGAAAGATTGCAGCAACTCTACGATTCCTTGGAAAGCATAAACTTTGCCATACGCAAAGAAACAGACGAAAGATTATTAAAAAACCTCAAAGACACCCAAAAAAATTTATGGGAACGCATTTTATCGGCGAGAAACGCAATTAGCAAAGCCGAGGCTCCCAAAACCATTAAAGAAGAAGAGAGCAATTTAATGGATCATTTAATAAAGGGAATTGCCATCACCGCCGCAGTGTTGCTCACCATAATCATATTCCTAATAATAAAAATAATGAGGCGGCACAAAGAGGTTGAAAAAGTTACGGAAAGATTAAAGAATTTGCAAACGGAACCGCTACCGCCTCCTCCACTCAGCGGCTTAGATCCAACCGTGTTCCAAACTCGTTTTTCGGGGCTCCCACTCCCAAAAGTTAAACCTGCTGAAACTGTTGCAACAGTTGCTGTACGTGCTGCAGAAACTTCTTCCCCCCCAATGAGAAAAACAGCAAAGCAAAGGGTGACAGAAGCAGTTGAAAAACTGCGTCAGGCTCTCTCTTCTGTGCGCTCCGGTACAATAAAATCGCCCGTGGCAACCGAGAGTTTAACAAAAACAAAAATAAGGGTTACAAGCCTAAATAGCACAAAAATTAACCCACCAGCAGACGAAACAACCTACGACCGCAAGGTCAGAGAAAAAAAACAAGTTTTAGACTGGGCAAGGCAAGGGCGTACTCCTGCTGAAATATCAAAGTGGGCTGGGCTTCCTAGAGACCAAGTTGAAACCATTATCCGTTTGGCTCGTGAACGAGGCGAGTAGAATTGAATGATAGAGGCTAGCGCACAATGGCTAATGGCTAGTGGGCAACTAACAGCCAATGAAGTTAAATATCTCAATTCTATAAATCCCGAAAACTCCGAAAATCCTTTAATCCAGGCCAATCGGGGTTCAGACAATATAGCGGTTCAATTAAATGCAGAGAGATTAAAATTCATAGACGAAATATCCCGTTTGATTTTTGAGTTGAAAGAGGAATTTCCAAAACTCGCACAGTATTTATCAAAGGCAAGGGATAATTTTCCTGCAAATCAAGAAAATATCCCCATAAAAAATTTAATGAATTTGCTCACTCAAATTCAACAGAATCTAAATAAACCAGAAGTAGCGGAAACCGTAAAAAATCTTGTCAACGATCTTGTAAAAATTTTGCAGCCACCAAGCACAGAAACTCCGCCAGAATACAAATTGGTTTTGGCTCTTTCTAAAAATGATTTTGTAAGTGCAAACATAGCCGCAAAAAACATAGTGCAAACAGCAATTTCTGGGTCTCAAACCATTTCGCCGCAAGCTCCTCAACAAATTCAAATTCCACAGCAAATTCAAGTTCCTCAGCAAACTCAAATTCCGCAACAAGCTCAAATCCCTCAACAGATTCAAACTCCGCAAGCCGCAACAACGACAATGCAAACTTTTCAAACAATTTTAAATGCTTTACAGGAATTGAAAGAATTAGGTATTCCTATAGAATTTAAAAATACTCCGTTAAAAGAATTGGAAACGGTGGTTCTTCAAAAAACTGGAATAGAAATAGACCAAAATTTTCCGAATTTGCGCAATTTGCAGAATTTTTTTTATGAAAAACCTACTTATGCAACCATTAGTTTATTGCCAGCAAATCAAACCGTACAATTTGAGAATGTGGCAAATATTGTTGAGATTCCACTGCCAAAAGATTTTCCCGTGCAAAAAATATTTTCAAATATATTGCAAACCCTGCCGCTTCAACAACCAATTCCGCAACCGCCGCAACAACCCATTCCGCAGTCACCGCAACAACCCATTACGCAATCACCGCAACAACCAATTCCACAACCGCCGCTGCAAACTACACCGCAACCACAACCGCTATCAATTCAGCCTCAACAACCTATTACGCAACCACAGCAGACCACACAGATACCACCGCCAACTATTCCACAACAAACGCAGCAAGGCACATCGCAGCCACAACCACAACCACAACCACAACCGCTGCCAATTACACCTCAACAACCTATTACGCAGCCACAGCAGACCACACAGATACCACCGCCAACTATTCCACAGCAACAAGGCACATCGCCGCCGCAAACTACATCGCAACCACAACCGCTATCAATTCAGCCTCAACAACCTATTACGCAACCACAGCAGACCACACAGATACCACCGCCAATTATTCCACAGCAACAAGGCACATCTCCACCACCACAACAACAATCGCAACCAATTTCGCCGCAACAGCCAATTCTACAAAAAATTGAAATGGCATTTTCACTTCATCAAATAACCATTCCGCAAAATACCGCTCCTGCTCCAAAATTTATTCTGCAACCTTGGCCTGTGAGTATGTTAATTCCAAAAGAGGAAAGGAATTTTTGGTTAAAAACAGATTTGCCTTTGACTCCGCAAATATTAAATATCAGAGACACAATTTTATCTTTTGGAAAACTGCCCGAAAATCCAGAGATTGTGAAATTATTTGCAAACAATTTGCACGAAATGTCTTTGCAAACCGAGCCAGGAACTTATGTTTCTAAAGAGCAGGCAAATTTATTGTGGAGAGTAGTTCAGCAAACTTCTCAATTGCCAAATTTTAATTCTCAACTCTCAACTCTCAACTCTCAACTTCTAAAATACCAAGCAGCTGGAAATTACGAAGGAGAATTATTCAAAAATTTGCCAGAACCTATTAAAAGGGAATTGCAGCGTGAATTGCCCGCAGGCAAAACTTGGCAACCCGAAATCTTGCAAAAAGCGGTTGAAAAAGTTTTAGAAAAATATGCAGAAGCAGAGCCACAGCAATTGAACAAAGCGAACCAAAATGAGCATACAAGCAAACACGGCGAAGAGATAAAGCATATTTTGCAAAACCTAAAAGAGCAAATCCAGTGGACAAGAATAGACCAAGACACCCGCCTGCAAAACGATAGGGAAAACGTATTCTATTTTATGCACGAAGGCAACCTGCAAAAAGGCAGATTGAAAATAAAAGATGAGCGCAAAGGCAGTTCAAAAAAACATCAGGCTTCTTCAATTTCCTTTTCCATAGAAACCAAAACAAAAAAATTGGGCGATGTGCACGCAGATTTAACACTTAGCAAAAGCGTTTTGAATATTCGCCTGCAAGATTCCGTGGGCACGGCCAGCGAAGCGGTACAAACAGAAAGAGAGGGGCTTGCCAAAGAATTGGCTGATATTGGCATTACCCTTGGTGAATTGCTATATGGTAAAACCCCAAAGCTTAGAAATTTGCCCGTAAACAAGCCCGAAGAGAAAAAGAACAGCGGTCTTGATGTTAGGGCTTGAAGTTTTTGATTTTTTTTCTATATTCTGTTCTATTGGAATTTTTTGTAGGAATTTTTTATGCATCCAGACCTTAAAGACAAAGTAAAAACCGCACAAGAAGCGGCTGCTTTAATCAACAACGGGGAAATTATAGGAGTTAGCGGCTTCACGGGAGCCGGATACCCAAAAGTTGTCCCTGCGGAACTAGCAAAAAGAGCCGAGGTACTTAAAGCACAGGGGCAGGAATTTGGCATATCGCTTTATACGGGAGCCTCCATAGGAGACGAGTGCGATGGCATTTTAGCCCGTGCTGGCATAATGAAAATGCGCCTTCCATACCAAAGCCACGCAGATGTTCGCAACAACATAAACAAAGGCTTAATTGAATACATAGATATGCATCTGTCACATTCGGCACGTATGATACGTATGGGCTTTGTTCCAAAACCAACCCTTGCAATAGTTGATGCTTGCGATGTGACTCCAGATGGCAAAATTTACCTAACTGGCTGTGGTGGCAACACGCCAACATACCTGCAAACAGCAGAACGCATAATAATTGAGCTTAACACCCACTACGGAGATACCTTAATAGGCTTGCACGATGTATTTATCCCTGAACTCAGGAAAGATATTCCTGTTCACTCTGCCGGAGACAAAATAGGCAAGGAGTATGTGCAGGTGGACCCCAAAAAAATAGTGGCTATAGTAGAGACAAAGCTACCAGATTCCTTAAAACCATTTGCTGCACCAGACGAAGAGTCGCACGCCATAGCTGCCTATATTTTGGAATTCCTCGCGCATGAGCGCAAAAAAGGCCGCCTGCCAAATGATGTTCCTTATCAGAGCGGTGTTGGAAACGTGGCAAACGCAGTACTTGGCACAATGGCAAAAGACCCAGCCCAAGCACCTGTGGCTCTTTACACAGAGGTTATTCAAGATTCGGTTTTTGATATTTTAGAAGCAGACAAGCTCATTATTGCAAGTGGTGCTTCCGTTAGCTATTCGCTTGCTGGGCAAGAAAAGTACAAATCAAATGCCCACGCCAAAAACTGGAAAAGCAAATTTGTTTTGCGCCCACAGGAAATTTCCAATAACCCAGAGATTATTCGCAGGCTTGGTGTAATTTCTATGAACACGGCACTAGAAGCCGATATTTTTGGCCACGTGAACAGCACACACGTAAATGGCTCACGAATGATGAACGGCATAGGCGGTTCTGGCGATTTTGCCCGCAACTGCTTGCTCGGATTCTTTATGACCCCAAGCACTGCAAAAGGCGGAAAAATCAGCGCAATAGTTCCAATGGTGAGCCACACCGACCACACCGAGCACGATACAATGATTTTTGTATCCGAGCAGGGTCTTGCAGATTTAAGAGGTCTTGCGCCGATCAAAAGAGCGCGTTTGATAATTGAAAAATGTGCACATCCAACTTACCGCCCGCTTTTGCAGGAATATTTGGAATATGGCATAAAGCACTCCGCTTTGCACACCCCGCACTCTTTGGACAAAGCCTTTGATTTCCACAAAAGATTAATAGAAACTGGAAGCATGATGGCTGGATAACCAATGGAGATAGATAAAAACTTTACCATTCTAGCCATCAGTGATAATTACACTGGCTTGGATATTTTAAGCAGTATTCTATCTCCATACTATACAGTTAAAATGATATCTTCCACAAACGAGGCTTTAGATACGCTGAATTCCGATGATGTGCATTTGGTTATTCTAGACTGCGCAATGTATGACAGTGGAGGTTATGGTTTTTTAGCCGAAGTGAAATCTCGCGAAGAGACAATGCAAATTCCCGTTATTCTTATAGGCGATACAAGCCAACCTGAATTTGAGGAATTGGCTTTTGCGTTTGGAGCGGTGGACTATATAAGCAAACCATTCCGCTCTTCTATAATCAAGGTAAGGGTCAATAACCAAAGGTTAATGGTAAAGCAAATAAAAGCCATAGAAGAACTCGGTTTATTGGATCATCTAACAGGCATCACCAACAGGCGAGGCTTTGACAATAGAATTAATTTGGAATGGCTAAGGGCAATTAGAGATAAAACTTGTCTTAGCATGGCCATTTTAGATATAGACCATTTCAAGGTATATAACGATGAATACGGACATGCGCAAGGCGATGTTCTTTTGCGTACGCTCGCTCAAAGAATTACTTCTATGCTGAGAAGACCAGCGGATTTTGTAGCACGTTGGGGAGGAGAAGAATTTGTGTTGATGATGCCAAACACAACCCGCAAAGGTGCTACTGATCACGCAGAGAAAATTCGCAAATCCATACAAGAGATGGAGGTGTCAAATTTGCCATCTGCAACTGTGAGCATTGGCATAGCTTCCGTTCATCCCTCTTTGGATTCCTCAGTAACAGATATTTTCGATATGGCAGACAAAGCCCTTTACCAAGCAAAAAATTCTGGGCGAAACAAAGTGTGCTTCTTTACTTAAGCAACTCCTTCGCCTAGTTTCGCTTCTCTTATATCTATATCTTTTCTTTCCCACAAATTTATTTCAATAGGCGGAATTTTTTCACCCTCTTTATTATATATCAAAACAATGGCTGGTCTGTTTTGTTCCTTTGTGTTTGAACGCATCACTATTCCTATATAGCCATTTAATTTTCCTTCGCCGTCTGAGGTGACCATCACTCTATCTCCTGAGCTATATACGGGAATCATTGCAATAAGGGTTTCAACAATGGATGAATTCAGTTTTGAGCCAGAAAGCCGCACTAAAAATTTTATGCTGTTTATTGGCGTTTGAGCGGTGATGCCCGGTGGCGGGAATATAAGGGAAATATAATCCAAGGCAACTGCGGCTATTTCTGCATATCTATTCATTGTTCCTTTAACGGTTGGTCCTGTTGGGCGCACAGGTGGGCTATTTGTTCCGGTTAGCTTGCGAGGATAGCCGCCGCCGTCTTGCCGCTCGTGATGTTGCAAAGCCACATTTGCACAAATCAAAGAGAGATTGCATATCTTGATAATTTCATAACCATAGTTTGTGTGCTGTTCTTTAAGCTTCACTTCTTGCAAAGATAGTTTTGAATTAAGGCTTAATGCGTGGTCTGGCAAAAGAAAGTAACCTATATCCATAAGCAAAACCGCCAAAATCAAATCTTCAACTTCGTCTGGGGTAAAATTGTAGCGTTTTGCAAGCAATGCGGCAACTATGGCGCAATCTATGGATTGCTGCTCGTAAAAATTTCCAAGAGAGCGAGTGCCTGTTATGTGCAAAAGCGAAGGATCTGATTTTTTAAGTTCTTGATAAATTTCCGCTGCAACTTTCCTAAAAGCCGCAATGTTAAGTGCCTCCTTTATTCCTTCTGGTTTGGCGAGAATTTGCTCTGGAGTTGGAATTGGTTCCTCAGGATTGTTTTTAATAAGCCCTATTTTTGAGCGGAAATCTAAAATGGTTTTTCTCAGCAAAAGAACGCCTTGGTTAATTGTAGCTTCTGGAATTAAATCTTCGCTTTCTAGGTCTTCCAATCCCTCTTCCTGCACCCATATTCTGTCTATGCCAATGGCGGCAAGCTTTGTGCTAACGTCTGGTGTCATTCTGAAACCGTTAGAAAGCATCACTTCTCCTGTATCACGGTAAATGCTTCTGGCAAGAACGTGCCCAGTTCTAAGCTCTTTCAGCGCAATTTGATACATTAATTCCTCCTTTCAGTCATCGCTTCAAAAAAATCTTTCAGCAATGTATTAATGTGATTCTTGGGCAATTTTTCCAATATTTCCGTTGCTTTGTATAAATGCTCGCAAGCTATTGCTTTTGCATCTTCAAAACAATTTGAATTTTTTAATTTCTCAACTATTAAAGTTGCAGCATTGGAGTCAGTAGCGTTTTTAACAAGCATTTCCATTTCTTCTTTTGGATTTTTCTGAAAATATAGCAAAAGCGGAAGCGTTATTAAACCATTTTGCAAATCGCCAAAATTATTTTTTCCTAGGGATTCTGCGCCAATGCCATAATCCAAAATATCGTCTATTATCTGAAAAGCTATGCCAAAATGTAATCCCAAATCTCCGCATGCTTCAACTATTTCATTGTCGTATCCTGCCAAAATAGCTCCACTTTGTGCGCAAGACACAAGCAAGGAGGCAGTTTTGCCTTCTATTACGCGTATATAATCTTCAAAAGAGATATTTATATTTCCAGCCAAATCCACTTCTAAAATTTCTCCGGCAACAAGAGCACTTGCAGCTTTTGCGAGGCTTTGCGGAATACGGCGGTCTTCTTCATTAACAACAAACATAAGAGATTGCGCAAGCATATAGTCGCCCGCAAGAACGGCTATTTTGTTTCCAAAATCGTAATGCAAGGAACTTACACCACGGCGAAACTCACTGCGGTCTATAACATCATCGTGTACTAGGCTTGCGAGATGCAACATCTCAACGCTTGCTGCAGCACGAGCCATTCTCTCTAAATTTTTTTTTTCGCCATTGCTTTGCGAGAGCAAAAAAAGCAAAATTGAACGGAGTCTTTTACCTGGCTTTTCTACTGTTTGCGTAATGCGTTCTCTCAAACCCTTAGGAGAGTTTTCAGCAACTTGGCGCATCATTTCATCCGAAAGATCCAAAGAAGATTTAACCATATCTCTGGCTTCCTTAATCACGCTTTGATATTTATCCAAAAAAGTCAAACTTATAATTCTCCGTTTTCTTGTCGCCTTTTTGAAAATACGCTGGTTGGGTATTGAACTCTTGTGTGCGTACTACCTTCTAAACCCTGCAAAAATCCTTCTCCAAGTTCTTTTAAATCATTTATTGTTAAACCAGAATCGTTGAGTTGATCTTCAAACATTTTATCTTCTATGGTTTTTTGAATCATTTTGGACAAATGTTCGGGTTTAGAATTTTGCATTGAACGGCTTGTTGCTTCTATTGCATCGGCAAGCATAAGCACCGCAGATTCTTTACTACGCGGTATAGAACCTTTGTAGCGAAAATCAATTATATTTATCTCTTTGTCGGTGTACATTTCTTTGGCTTTGTTGTAAAAATAATATGCCACATTAGTTCCGTGGTGTTCTTTTATGCCAGCTATAATGGAATCTGGCAAATTGTATTCTTCGGCAAATTCAATTCCTCTTTCTACGTGTGCCCTTAAAATTTTTATTGAATCGTAAGGAGATAGATTATCGTGAGGATTGTAGCCAAATCTTTGATTTTCTGTAAAATATTCGGGGCGCATAGTTTTGCCAATATCGTGGTAAAGTGCCATTACCCTTATTAAAAGAGTATTTGCCCCAATGCGCTCGCCCGCTATTTCGCCGAGATTTCCAACTTGAATACTGTGGTGAAAACTACCAGGAGCATACTCCGACAAATGCCGGAGCAATGGATGATTGAAATCGGATAGTTCCACCAATCTTAAATTTGTTGTTATTTGGAAAAGCCTTTCAAAAACATTGCAAAAAACAGATACAAAAGTTACGCTTAACAATAAATTCGCAGCGCCAAGCAAAAAATTTTGCCAATAAACATCCCAAGATATGCTGTTTCGCAAAAGCAAAATTCCAAGCAACGACACAGCAAATATGAGGAGTCCAGTTCCAAAAGCCTGCATAAACCTAACTCTGTATCTTATATTATTCACTATCAAACTCATAGCAAACGATATAAAGAACGCAGCTATGCACAGGGATAAATCGTAATATCCAAAAATTCCAATTAATACTGAACTCCAAAGAGATATTGTAATAGCTGTTCTAAACGGATAGAGAACTGATATTAAAATAGGAGCAAAAGCAAATGGATAGAACCAAATTATATTCAGATATTCGTTTTGGATAAATATGGAAAAGAAATCGTGAACTATGCGGAATAGAACAATTTGAGTTATTAGTATAATAGCAATTGCCCATATATGCAAATACCGAACCTTTTTTACCAAACGAAAATGCCACAAATAAAAAGAAAGTATGAAAATAAGCATAAAATATAATATGTATTGTCCATAAGTAGCTGTATAAAAAAATGTGGCAGAATCTCTTTGAATGGCGTTTTGCATAGCATTAATTTTTTCTATAGTTTCTTTTGTGACTATTGAACCCTGTGATATTATTTCCATTCCGCGAGGAATCATGCCCTTTGATGGATTTACCTGTGCTGCTGCAACGGCTTTGCGAGATTCAGTTTCTTTATCCAAATAAAATATATTTGGCGACACAAACACATACAAAATTTCATAAAATGCACTAGTTATTCCAGGAGTTGAGCTAAAAGTGTTTTTATATTTGTCCAAAAAAGCATCTATTATAATTTCCTTTAAGCGAATGGAAGAACTTTCTACGATTGAATCTTTGCCATTTTTGACTAACAAAACTTCTTGCTTTGAGTACAATATATAATTAACCAAATTTAAATTGCGAGATTCCTTGAACATCACAACATCTTTTGCTCGTTCTGCTATTAAAGTGTTTGAAATACCTTGTCCAAGCATTGTTTTAAAAATAAGTTTCAATGTATCTATGGCGGCTGTATTTTGAACAAGTTGATTCAAGGCCGCAGATGATATTTTACGCACAATGGATTGATATAAATCTCCCGCAACAGCTATCTTCCTCTGTTCTACAGAGGGTGCGTTTGATATTTCTGCCTGCAATTTGCCATAAGTTTCAATTTGTGATATAAGCATATCAAAATTCTCAGAAAGTTTTTTGGTGGCTTCTTCACTATATTCAAACACAGGTTGAACTTTATCTTTGGCTCTTTTCATTTCATCTTCCAATTCTTGGGGGCTTTTTAGAACATCAAAGGATATTTGCGCCACAATTGAACGAGGTGCGCTTTGCCCAATAACTGGAAGTTCCGATTTATGCGCTATATCTTCTGTTGGGAACAAAATAATGGCGGATATTGCAAATACCAAAGAACAAAATGCAAAATGAAAAAATGATTTATTCATAATTCATATCAGCTCCCATAGCGAATTCGCTATGTTTGCTGCGCTTTCTGCAATTGTAGCTTCTTTTGTGGGAACTCCTTGTAGTTTTTGCTCCAGCCCATTGCAGTTGACCATTGTACCAGAATTTTCAATCCAATGGCGAATACCTATTGCAAGAGTTGCTTTTTTTGCGGTATTTCCGTTGAATGGGCTTAGAGCTATATGCTTTTCGATTTTATCCAAAACAGCCGCTTCTTTTGGGGCTTCGTCCCATAAGTCTGCGGAAACGGTTATTAAAAGTTCAAAATCTTTTGCTTTTTGCAAAGACTCTTTCAAATTTGCATTTATGCCAGCTTTTTCAAGACAAGCCCTATTTGCAACAGGATCGCCAGAGCGGGCAATGCCGTCTGCTGCTTGGACTGGCAAAAAGGAACCGCCAAAAAGTTGTGCTTTGTTGCCAATTTTTTCGGCAAGTTTTTTGAATGCGGCAATTTCTTCCGCTGTGCATGTGGTGCCAAGAACTATGGCTATTTTTCCTTTTGTCTCTTTTATAAGCTCTGCAACTTTGGGAATATCGCCGCTTAGCAATCTGTTTTCGTGTACGCTTTGAACCACATCCCTTGCCGCATTTGAAAGCCAGCTTCTGTTCACTTCTGCATTGCAGCGCGGCGTGATTCTATAAACAACTCCGTCTGCGTGGTCAACCCATATATTTG
>CAZIMU010000053.1:0-10809 GCA_964540355.1 uncultured Fibrobacteraceae bacterium
GTTGTTTTGGAAGAGTGTTGGTTCAAAAAATATAAAACCTAAACCCTAAAATCCCGCTCGCCGCCGTGTATTTTCTCCAGCCACACCCTAACTTTTTCCTTAATTTTCTCATTAGGAATAAGCTCCAGTTGCTCGGCAATTACCTTCTCGCCAATAGTTTTGGTCGCTTCGCTCGCATAATCCTCTAAATATTCTTTTAAAGTCATAAGTGAATTTGAAGGGCAAATAGTTGCTATTTGACCGCTTTTCACGAGGCTCATAAAACGGTCGCCAGTGCGGTTTTGGCGATAGCAGGCTGTGCAAAAACTCGGCACATAGCCTAAATTTAATAGCCACTGAACAACCTCATCCAAGGAGCGGTTATCTATCACTTCAAATTGAGCGGTGTTGTTTTCGGCTTTTTCTTTTTCTGCATAACCGCCAACGCTGGTGGAAGATGCGCCGCTAATTTGAGATACGCCAAGGGTTAGAACGTTTTTTCTGGACTGCTCACTTTCTCTGGTGGAAATAATCATTCCTGTATATGGAACGGCAATGCGGATAACAGCAACTATTTTTGCAAACAGAGAATCACTTATGCCATTTCCAAAATCATCTGGATTAACACCTTCAGCAGCGCGAACACGAGGAACGCTGATAGTATGGGGACCAACGCCAAAAACCGCTTCCAAATGTTCGGCGTGCATCAATAGACCCGTTAAATCATAGCGATATGAATTCAAACCGAACAACACCCCAATTCCAACATCGTCAATGCCCGCTTCCATTGCCCTGTCCATCGCTTGTGTATGATATGCGTAGTCGTGCTTGGGTCCTGTTGGGTGCAATTTTTCATAGCTGTCTTTGTTATATGTTTCTTGAAATAAAATATATGTTCCGATGCCTGCATCTTTTAATTTTTTATAATTTTCTACGCTTGTAGCAGCAATATTCACATTTACCCTGCGAATAGCTCCGTTTTTGTGTTTAATGCTGTAAATGGTTTTTATGCTCTCCAAAACATATTCAATGGGGTTATTAACTGGGTCTTCTCCAGTTTCTAACGCTAAACGCTTATGCCCCATATCCTGCAAGGCTATCACTTCGCGCTTTATCTCTTCTTGGGATAATTTTTTTCTTCTAATGTTTTCGTTTTTAAGGTGATATGGGCAATATAGGCAGCCATTTACGCAATAATTGGATAAATACAAAGGCGCAAATATAACTATGCGATTTCCATAGAATTTTTCTTTGATTTTTTTTGCCAGATCTTCAATTTCTTTGTTATATTTCGCATCCTCACATTCCAGCAAAACTATAGCTTCGCGGTGAGACAACCCTTTGCATTTACGTGCCTTATCTAAAATTTGCCTTATAAGCTCGCCGTTATTGCCATTTTTTTGGGCATATTCCAAAGCATCAAGAATTTCTTGATTGTCTATGAATTCCGTGGCTATTGCAGACTTTGGGTTGTACACGTACAACCTATTTGTTTGCTATCTTTTTTGCATTTTCTGAAATAGTTTCTATAACATCACAAGACGATTGTACTTTGTCTTTTATTTTAAGCACCATATCGTTTACTGTTGTTATTGCGCCATTCGCTTTTTCTGCCGCCTCTTTTGTTTGCATTGCTGACTCTGCCGAACTCTGGGCAAGGCTTCTTATTTCTTTTGCAACCACGCCAAAGGCAAGCCCGTGCTGCCCTGCTTTTGCAGCTTCTACAGATGCATTAAGAGATATGATGTTGACTTTTTCGGATATTCTCTCTATATCTGTTACCATTTGATTGTACTGAGCAACGGCATCGGTCACTTCGGTCATGCTTGAGGTAATATTTTCAGTCATTTTTCTGATTTGGGCAGTTTCGTTGAAAATATTTTCATAGCTACTTAAGGAACTGCTTAAAATATTTTTTGCTTCTTCGTTCTTCTGAACAACTTCGCTGTGCATTTTTTGTACACAGTTTTCTGGAACATTTATGCCTTTTGCTATTTTCTCAGCCATTTCGTGACAAGTTTCGCAACCGCAAGCTGCGCAGTCAAAATTTCTCGATGCTTCATCTAATTTGTTCATAGCCATAAAAGCAGCATCTATTTTTTCTCGGTTAATAGGAATGGGCCTTACTGTCCTTGGAATATAACTTCTGATAAAATCTTCCAAGTGCAAGGTTTCATCAAATTTTTTGAATAAATCATCCATATATTTCAAGTTATCTTCCTTAATTGCGGCTTGGCGCAAGGCATCCATTTTGGAGTTGATTTCAAAAATATCAATCTCATGTGAGCAACCTGTTCCTGCATTGCAACCTTCTGCACAGTTCAACACATCAAACAGAACTGGAAGTTTTGACACTGGTTGCTTGGAGTATTCATTCAAAGCACCGTACACTATTTTTTGTCCTTCAGATTTATCAACTCTGAGCTTTCTTCCAACATAATGTTCAACACATTCCTTTAAACCGCCCGGCATTGGATACAGAGAGCCAAGACCAGCATCATAATTATCAAATCCAGTTGATTTTGGAGGCAAAACTATATTGTTTTCTCTCAAATATTCTTGCAATTTCCTAAAAGTTACATTGTAGTCCACAATATCGGTTGCATCAAATTCATAAGCCTTTGCCACACACGGAGAGAGTGCTGCGATTTTTGTTCCCACCTTTTCGTATTTTTGCATATATACCGCTGTGCAAAGCATTGGCGAATGTACGGGTGATAAATGTTTTAATAGTTCATTTTTGTGCATTAAAATATAATTCACAATTGCTGGACAAGGCTGAGATATAATGGGTTTTGGTCCGTTTTTTTGAATGTAGCGAATATGCGCCCAAGTGCAAATATCGGCTCCAAGCGAAACATCGTAAATCTTTCTCACTCCCATTGAGCGCAACCAGGTGAATATCTGTCCATAATCTTCAAAATTGCTTTTTATGGCAGGTGCCGCAAATACGCTTATCGGATTTCCCATTCGTAAATCCTCAAAGAAACTCTTGGTATCGTCTTCGGATCTTCTGGAACCATGAGTACATGCTGCTAAACAACTTCCGCAAGCAATACATTTAGTATTGTCCACTCTAACTTTGTTCTTTTTATTAGCATCCAAAAAAGCAATATTCGCTTCAGGAATTGGACAAACCCTAATGCAATGGTTGCAACCAGCGCATTTGTCTATGTAGTTTACAATTATTTCTCGCATTTTTCAAGCTCCGAAGGATAAATGTGTAACTTTCTCGCAATAGTATAGCAATTTAATATGTAGCTGCATACTAAAACTTATGCTCTTCTACTTGCGTAGAACTTTCTTGTTTTTGGAGCAATGCTTTTATAGACAATTTAACCTTGCCTTTTGGATCAACGCCCAAACACAGCACGGTAACTTCGTCTCCAATATGCAAAGCATCTTCAACTTTTTCCAAGCGATGGTCAGTGATTTCGGAAATATGTATGAGACCGTCTCTACCCGGAAGAATTTCCACAAAAGCTCCAAAAGGCTGAATGGATTTAACCTTGCCTTTATAAACTTTGTTTGGCTCTGGTTCGCTTGTGATTTCCTCTATCATTTGCTTTGCCATAGCACCAGCTTTTGCACCAGGCGCAGCTATTTCCAAATTGCCATCGTCACTGATGTTTATTTTGCAACCGGTTTGGGCTTGGATTTTCTTTATCACCGCACCGCCCGAACCTATAACATCGCGAATTTTAGTTGTTGGTATGCGCATTTGAAGCATAGTTGGAGCAAGCCTTGAAAGTTTTGTGCGCGGCTCAGGAATTGCTTCTTTTATTTTGCCTATTATGTGCAACCTACCCTGCCTAGCTTGCTCAAGGGCTTTGCCCATAAGCTCTGGAGTAATTCCCTTTATTTTAATATCCATTTGGAATGCGGTAATTCCCGCTTCCGTTCCGGTCACCTTAAAATCCATATCGCCAAGGTGGTCTTCTGTGCCGGTGATATCGGAGAGAATTTCAATTTTCCCGCCTTCATTAACAGAACCTTTTTCGGATATTAAACCCATAGCAATGCCAGCAACCGGACTGCTTATTGGAACTCCTGCATCCATCAAAGAAAGGCTGCCTCCGCAAACAGAAGCCATTGAAGAAGAACCATTGGATTCCATAATTTCCGATACAACGCGAATGGTGTACGGGAAACCCTCTGGCGTTGGAAGCACCGCATTGAGCGAGCGTTCTGCCAAATGACCGTGACCTATTTCGCGCCTGGACATACCGAGTTTTTTCACTTCGCCAACGGAATATGGAGGGAAGTTATAGTGGAGCATATAGCTTTTGGTAACATCGCCTTGCAGAGTTTCAATGTGCTGCTCATCGTTTTTTGTACCGAGTGTGCAAGTCACAAGTGCCTGAGTTTCTCCGCGCTGGAAAATTGCAGATCCGTGGGAACGTGGCAAAATTCCGAGTTGAATTTCAATGTCGCGAATATCAGTTGTTTTGCGGCCATCTATGCGCACACCTTCGTCCAAAATCATTTTTCGCATTGTGTCGCGCTCAATATCTTTGAAAGCAGCCTTTGCAAGATTTTTCAATGAACCGTCTTCTCCAACTATTGCGACAACAGCTTCGCTTGCAAGGGCTTTTTCTTCTAAAGCCTCCATCGCAGGGTAATGCTGAGTTTTTACCATTGGTGTGTGAAGCGTTTTGCAAAGTTCATCGTAAATAGCAGACTTAACGGCTTCTGCAATTTTAACAGCATTTTCGTTTTGCGCTTTTGGAGTTAAAACCATCTTTTGTTTTGCAAGACGTGCCACAATTTCTGTTTGCACCTTGCACAATTCTTTAATAGCCTCGTGCCCTGCCTGAATTGCATCTATCATAGTTTGCTCGGAAACTTCGTAAGCCCCGCCTTCTACCATGCACACGCTGTTCTCTGTGCCGCCAACCACCATATCTAGTTCGCAAATATCAAGCTGCGCAAATGTTGGGTTTATAACCGGCTTGCCTTCCACAACGGCAACCCGCACTGCGGCAACCTGTTCCTCAAAGGGAAGCTCTGAAAGCCCTATGGCAAGGCTCGCCGCACTAACACCGAGAACATCGGCTTCAAAATTCTTGTCTGCACTTAGAACCTGCACTATGAGTTGTACCTCGCGCCTAAAGCCCTCTGGGAACATTGGGCGAATAGGGCGGTCTATAATCCTCGCCCTGAGGGTCTCTTCGTCTCCGGGTTGAGCTTCTCTTCTTTTGTAGCCACCAGGCAAACGGCCTGCGGCATAAGCTTTTTCCCTATATTCAACGGTTAAGGGGAAAAAATCCGAGTCTTTTTCTGGGCCAAAGCACACAGTGGCAAGCACAAAGGCATCGCCCATTTTAACAACCGCAGAACCTGCGGCTTGTTTAGCTAAGCGGCCTGTTTCAAGCACAATTTCCCTTCCGTCTGGCAATTTAGCAGTAGCCTCTTCGGCCTTAAGCATTTTAAATTCTTGCATAATACCCCTTAGTTGCCGCCGCGCAAGTTTAATTCTTTGTGCAGGGCACGGTAGCCTTCCAAATCCTGTCCGGCGTAATATTTAAGGAGCCTTTTGCGTTTAGACACCAGCATCTGCAACCCGCGAAGTGAATGAACATCTTTGCGATTTTTGCTGCAATGTTCGGTTAAATTGATTATGCGCTCTGTTAAAATGCCTATTTGTGAACGCACATTGCCAGAATCGCCGGCATTTTTGCCTAATTTAGCGATAATCTCAGCAGTCTTTTCTTTGGTTATGGTAGCCATTACCTATTTCCTTTTTGAATTATTGTGTTATTGGAAAATATAGTAAATTGGAAAGTTATCAGTTGGGTTATTGGGGAGTGGTTAATGGTAAATTCCTATATTCTACTTGTTATATGAGTAGCGATTTCCAAAAAACTTTGCGTGGGGAGCAGCAGCAGTTTCTTGCTGAACAGCGAAATAGGTTTCCTGAGGCAGAAACATTAAAAATTGACCTCCATTGCCACGATTTCAACAGCGATGAGCCAGATGAATTGCTCGGACGTATTTTGAATGTGCCAGAAACTTGGCTTCCAAGCCAAACCCTGATAGATGGGCTTGCGCGAAATGGGTGCAACGCTTTCACAATCACCAACCACAACAATGCTCGCTCCTGCTACCAAATGCAAGACAAAGGGGTTGATGTGCTTACGGCAGCGGAGTTCAGTTGCCGCGTTCCAGATTTTGGCATAGGCATACACGTGCTCACTTATGGCTTCACGCCTGAGCAGGAAGCAAAGCTGGACAAATTGCGCAAAAATATTTATTCTTTTTTGGAATATGCAAGGCAGCAAAATTTGCCAACAATATGGGCGCACCCTCTTTATCATTACGCAGCTAGGCAGTTGCCGCCACAGGCTTTTTTCAACAAGATGATGCTCCTCTTTGAACGCTTTGAAGTGCTAAACGGGCAAAGAGATACTTGGCAAAATATTTTGGTGAAAGAGTGGATAAAGCAAATGTCGCCAGAGGCAATAGATAAATATGCCAAGGAATTTTCCATTGACCCAAAAAATTATTGCGTTAATCCTTACAACAAATATATGTCTGGGGGTTCGGATTGCCACATGGGTATGTTTGCCGGAGCAACCGGAACTTACTTGCACGTGCCAGACCTAGCGGAAAAATTGAAAACGCAAACAAAATCGCAACTTGTGCTAGAAGCTATACGAAACGGAGAAATGGCTCCTTATGGGCTATATCAGCATACCGAAAAAATGACAATCGCTTTGCTCAACTATGCCTGCCAACTGGCTCTCAATGCCCAAGACCCAGGTTTGGTACGCATATTATTACATAAAGGCAGCACCAACGATAAAATCATAGGCTTTATGATTTCCAATTTGCTAAGTGAAGTGAAGCGGCACAATGTCACCACATCGTTCATAAGAATTTTCCAAAACTGCATGATGGGAGAGAAGCCGCCTCTTTTGAAAAAGCTGTTGATAAATTCGGCTTATAAACCCATATTCAAAGAAGCAGAAGATATATCAAAAACTCATAAACGAGGCGATGAAAACTTGGTAAAAGATTACTACAACTCAATTATGAATATAAATAATCGCTTTTACGATATTCTAACATCTCGTTTGGATAAAAAATTGAGCGATGCAAATTTTGAAAATAAATTTAAAAATCTTTCCATAAATGAATTGATAGAGAAATTGGAACTGCCCGCCTCTTTGAGAAGCTATTTAGGTTCTAGTGGTTCGGAACAGAAATCCGATTTGAATTTGTCTGAATTTTTAGATGGTTTGTCTTTTCCATTTTTTGGTTCCACGCTTTTGCTGGCGGCGCATTTTGCAAGCACCAAAACCCTGTTCAATGCAAGACCTGTTTTGCGCGAATTTTCAAAACAGCTGAAAAAATACGAGCACCCAAAACGCATAATGTGGCTCACAGATACCTTTGGCGACCCAAACGGAGTTTCCACATTCCTCAAAGAAATGCACACCGAAATAAAAAGACTCGGCTTGCCAATTGATATGGTGGTTTGCAGCTCAACCGTTAAACCAGACGATAATTTAATAGTGCTAAAACCTGTGAAGGAATTTTCGCTTTCGGCATATCCCGATTACAGTTTTAGAATTCCCATGTTTGTGGAGTTGCACAATTTATTTGCCGCCGGCAGCTACGACCGCATTATTTGCTCAACCGAAGGAATTATGGGCTTGTTCGGGATTTATCTCAAACACGCATACACGGTTGAAGCCTCGTTCTATTTGCACACCGACTGGCTTATGTTTGCTCGCAAGGTGCTAAATATAGAAGGACATAATTTAAGCAGAGTGCGCCGTTTGCTGCGTGTTTTTTACAACGCCTTTGATAAAGTGCTGGTGCTAAATTCCGACCAGAAAAAATGGCTTTCGGGAACACAAATGAATATGAATCCTGAGTGCGTACATCAAACAGCGCATTGGGTAAATGAACGCTTTAAACCGCATAAACCCGATAAATGGGAAGCGTTTAAGTTGGATGAAAATTGTCGCGTTATACTTTACGTTGGTCGTGTGAGCAAGGAAAAAGGAGTGCTTGAATTAACCGACCTTTACAGCGAAGCGAAGAAAAAATTTGACAATGTAAAATTGGTTGTGGTTGGCAAGGGACCCGCTATGGAACAGTTGCAAAGCGAAAACCCCGATGCCATTTTTTTCAATTGGATAGCACAGGACAAACTCCCCATTCTTTACACTTCGGCAGATATATTGGTACTTCCATCTCGTTTTGATACTTTCGCAATGGTGGTGCTGGAAGCGCTCAGTTGCGGTTTGCCTGTGGTTGCCTATAACACAAAAGGTCCAAAGGATATTATAAAGCATAAACAATGCGGTTTTCTGGTTGAAACGCAGCAAGAAATGCAACAAGCTGCCATAGAATTTTTATCTAACGGCAATGCAACCGAATTCCGCAATTCAGCCATTGAACGCGCCAAAGCGTATAATGCGGATAGCATTATAAACGAGTTGTTGCGTGTGGTGGGGATGTGATTTTGTATATTACTAGAAGTTATATAAAGGAGTTAATATGGTTGTAAATGTTGCAGAAAATATAAAGCCTGTTTCTTACATAAAGAGCAATGCTTCTGATGTTATGGATTATGTTTATGAGAATAAAAATCCGGTGATAATAACAAAGAACGGCGAGGCAATAGCTGTTTTAGTTGATATTGAAACATATCAAAAAACGCAAGATGCTTTTGCTTTGTTAAACATTATCAAACTTGGAGAAGATGATATAAAAGCAAAAAGAACAAGGAAAGCAAGCATTGTTTTTTCCGAAATTAAGGAAAGGCTGCAAGGGCAAGCTAAATGATTAAAAAATATCATGTAAATTTAACGAAAGGGGCAGAAACAGATTTAGAAGAAATAGTCTCTTATATTGCAAATGATAGCGTTCAAAACGCTTTAAGAATTTTGGAAAGATTACAGAATAAAGTAAATTCTTTGAATAGAATGCCTGAACGAGGTAGATATGTCCCCGAATTGCTTGACAAGAATATTAGAGAATACAAGGAACTTATAGAAAATCCGTGGAGAATTTTTTATAGAATAGAAGAAAATGAGGTATATGTTTTAGCTATAATAGATGGTCGCAGGAATGTACAGGATATTTTAATTGAAAAATTAATTAGAAAATAGGTAAATTATGATTCGAATTTTTTGTATATTATCCCTGTGGAACAGAGGATTTATGAAAACTTTTGCTGGTGGAAGCACGGTGTTATTTATCACATATACCCGCAGAGTTTTTGCGACTCCAATGGCGATGGCATTGGAGACTTGCAAGGCATAATCAAAAAATTGGATTATCTTGCGGAACTCGGTATTGAAGCTATATGGCTATCGCCCATTTACCCCTCGCCTTTGATAGACGGCGGTTATGATATAACAGACCACAAAGGCATAAATCCAATTTACGGTGATATGAGCGATTTTAAGCAGTTGCTTGAAACTGCGCATAAAAAGGGAATTCGTGTTATATTAGATTTGGTGTTGAACCACACATCAGACCAGCACCCTTGGTTTTTGGAGTCGCGGAGTTCAAGGGATAATCCAAAACGCAATTGGTATATTTGGCAGGCTCCTAAAGACAAAAAAATTCCGCCGAATAATTGGCGAACTAATTTTGGGAAAAAGGCTTGGAAATTTGACCAGACTACTGGCGAGTATTATTATCATTCGTTTTTTTATGAGCAGCCCGATTTGAATTGGCGAAACCCCGAAGTGAAAAAAGCTATGTTTGAGGTTGTTGAGTTTTGGCTTGAACAAGGCGTTGATGGTTTTAGGCTTGATGTTATCAATATGCTTTACAAAGACAAAAAATTACGCAATAATCCCATAAGTAATTTTATATTGAATAGCAAAGTATTTAACCGTAATCGTGGTAGCGTATATGAAATGCTAAAAGAATTCAGGTCGCTACTGGACAAATACCCCGACAAAGCAAGCGTGGGCGAAATATACGCAAACCCACCAGGCGACACAAAACTCGCTTCCAGTTTCTTGGGTTCTGGCACCGATATGCTGCATTTGGCATTTGATTTTTCCTTTGTTTTTACAAGGTGGAAAGCCTCTTCCTATTACAAAACCATTATAAATGTTTATCGCAAATTGCCAAAAAAAGGCTGGCCCTGTTTCTTTTTTTCCAACCACGATGTAGGTCGCAGCACCAAGCGTTTTGGTTTTGGCTTTACCCTTTTCAAATATCACAAGGTAAAATTGCGAGCCTTGCTTTTAATGACGCTTAAAGGCACACCCTTTATTTATTACGGCGATGAGATAGGAATGGAAAATGCGGATATAAAAAAAGAGCATATCCGCGATTTGTATGGAAAACTTTTTCATCCTTTTTTCAAAGGGCGCGATGGTTTTCGCACTCCAATGCACTGGGACAACAGCGCCAATGCCGGATTTAGCACCGCAGAACCCTGGCTCCCTGTGCATCCCAATTACAACAAAATAAATGTTGAAAACCAAAGGGGCAAAAGCGATTCCGTTTTTTCGGTGCATAAGCAGCTTATTGAACTCAGAAAAAAACACAAAGCCTTGCAACTCGGCAATATTGATTTTATACTTAAAGGGTATGGAAATATACTGGCTTATGAGCGTTGGTGGGAAGGCGAGAGTTTGCGAATATTTTTGAATTTTAGTTTTACCAAAAAAGAAGTGCATTTAGCAGGGAATTTGGAGAGGGCAAAGGTGGTTTTCAGCACACATTCTGGAAAAACCATCATTGACGGGGATAAAATTGAGTTGAAGGCGCTTCAGGGAGTGGTGGTTTGGGTGAAGTGATTTCTATATTACTACCCAAATGATCAACGGCAAAACAGAAATTCTCGGCATA